>CASFSC010000148.1 GCA_949296995.1 uncultured Alistipes sp.
ATCTCTTAAGTGGATTGCCAATGCAGGATGTAAGGTTATCAATTTGTTGACCAAAGGCTCACTCAAGCATTGCAAGTATCAGCTCAGGAAAACTCCTCAAGAACATCTGGCTGATATCAAGGCTGCAGTACATAAGGCAGAATCAATGGGTATATCCGTCAATCTGTATCTTGAAGATTGGTCTAACGGAATGCTCCATTCTCCTCTTTATGTATATGAAATGTTGGATGGGCTGAAGGATGAAAATATAATGAGATTTATGCTTCCCGATACATTGGGTGTATTGAATCCTTATAATACCTATGATTTTTGTAATGATATTGTAACACGCTATCCTGATCTGAAGTTCGATTTTCATGCACATAATGATTATGATCTGGCCGTAGCCAATACAATGGCAGCCGTAAAGGCAGGAATGCACGGTGTTCATACGACGGTTAATGGTCTTGGGGAGAGGGCTGGTAATGCGCCTCTTTCGAGTATTGTGCCGGTTTTGCATGACCATTTGAAGGTGGAAACCAATATCGTAGAGGCTAAAATCAATCATGTCAGTCGTATGGTCGAAACCTATACCGGAATTCATCTTCCAGCCAATAAGCCAGTTGTAGGGGAAAATGTGTTTACACAGTGTGCTGGTATACATGCTGACGGAGACAATAAGAACAATCTTTATTTCAACGATTTGCTTCCGGAACGTTTCGGACGTGTCAGGGAATATGCGTTAGGCAAGATGTCAGGGAAAGCCAATATTCAGAAAAATCTTGAAGCGTTGGGTATAGATCTTGACGAGGCATCGATGCGTAAAGTTACGGAGAAGATTATCGAACTCGGTGATAAGAAAGAGCTTGTGACAACGGAGGATTTGCCCTATATTATAGCAGATACTCTTAAGCAGGATATGTTTGATTCACATGTTACGATATTGAATTATAATCTTTCTTTGTCGTATGGTTTGCATCCTGTGGCGACGTTGAAGATCGATATTAAGGGTAAACAGTATGAAATGACATCTACGGGAGATGGACAATATGATGCCTTTATGCGAGCTTTGCGTAAAATTTATAAGGAACAGTTGAAACGTGATTTTCCGATGCTTGTTAATTATGTTGTCAGCATTCCTCCCGGAGGGCGTACCGATGCTTTTGTACAGACTTTCATAACATGGGAATACCGTGGTGAAACGTTTAAAACACGAGGTCTCGATGCCGATCAGTCAGAGTCTGCGATTAAAGCGACGATAAAGATGTTGAATAAAATTGAGAATATGTGATTTTATTATCGTAGCAGTTTTTGCGTTAATAATATTTTATAAAATAACCCGTGGAGTTGAAATTCCATGGGTTATTTTTTGTTATTGGGATATTTAATCCAAAAGTTCATCAAGATCTAAATATGCAAACTGCATGATATCGTTAAGATTCATGATTAACCTGTTGTACATCTTATCATAACAGAAGAAGTTTATCATGCGTCCTATTTCAAGAGTCTTTATATAATTTCCTTCCAGATCAAAAACGTGAAATTTTGTAGGATAGCTTTGCTCTGTAAAATTATCTCCTCCATAATATGAAGCGATTATTTTATCTCCGCAGAATGCGACTCCTCCATAATGGCGTTTTTTATTAGATACTTGAGTATCCCATGCAGGGCCATATATGTTGTATTTTAATTCTCCGTCGAGACTACAGATAGTTAGAAGGTCATGATGGTCATAACTTTCTACATATAAACCATGTTCCATAGATACGTCAAATTCTACTCTTTTCTTTTTGATATCCGGATGTTTATATTTCATTTTGGTAATTTCTCCTGTATTCATATTCCATTTCCCAACAGAGAGATTAAAATCAGCATTTCCTATCGGAGTTAAAACAGTACCCATAGATAATGTGTCATTTATGTATACATATCGGAGAGGTTGTTGGCTTTTATTGATTTGCATTTTAATTTCAGGAATATAAATAGAATTAGAAAGTAAACTATCCAAAGGATAACTGTAAATAAAGTTTTTGCCATGGTCGGTGATATAGCATATACGGTTTACTTCATCTATTCCTAAGTGTCCCATACTCGTTATTTCCCCTGGTCCATGTCCTTTATTAATGGCGCTTGTAACATATCGGAAATCTTTTCTGTCGAAAATATGCAATACTTTGTCAAAACCTTGCCCATCCGGTATTAGTATATATTCGCACATTATATATGGACGTGCATATCTGCCGATAATAGCAGGTTCTGTATCTATTGCTTTTACTTTATCATGTACATTTACGATGTTATTTCTTTTACCTTGATGTTTTTCGGTCTTATTTTGCTGTGAGCAGTTAAGAAAGCACATCGCAATTATTAACAGGGACAGTAGTTTTTTCATAAATGCCAATTTTAGGTAGTTTGCTATTCGATAAAGTTTGTTGGAACACTCTTTATTGGATTTATCTTTACTTGTAAATATTATTCCCAGATAATTTGGTTTTGAAATTTATTATAGGTTATGAGTATTTTAAATTAGTTGTTTATTCGTCTGGCTTTCTATCTGTATGCTGTTTTTGATACTTATGTAAATTTATCTTTTTTATTAAAGTCAAAAGTAATAAACTAATATAAAGTTAAAACGAAACAGATAAATATGCAAAAGGCAATTTTACAAATATAAAATAGCCCGAGATAATTAAATCTCGGGCTATTTTATATTTGTATACCTAATTAATATAAGGTTCTGGCTACTTAAACAATCAGTCCAATGAATGTATTACAAGCCCAGAACGTAATTTCGGCTCGAACCATGTCGTTTTCGGAGGCATAATGTTACCGCTGTCTGCGATATCTATGAGTTGTTTCATCGAAACAGGATAGAGTGCGAAAGCAACTGCATGTTCTCCGCTGTCTACTCGCTTGCTAAGCTCACCAAGACCTCGAATACCGCCGACAAAATCGATTCGTTTATCGGTACGCAAATCCTTTATCCCTAAAATATTGTCTAATACAAGATTAGAAAGGATTGTTACATCGAGTACGCCGATCGGGTCATCGTCGTTATAAGTACCTTCTTTTGCTGTAAGACTGTACCATTCGCCATCTATATACATTGCAAAATTGTGTAATGCATTGGGATGGTAAATCTCTTTGCCTTTCTTTTCGACTTTGAAATTCTTTTCAAGAGCCGATATGAGCTGTTCTTTAGATAAACCGTTAAGGTCTTTCACAAGACGGTTGTAGTCGATTATCTTTAGCTGATTGTCCGGGAAAATGACTGCCAAGAAATAGTTGTATTCCTCTTTCCCGGTATGATTGGGATTGGCTTGCATCTTTTCCTGTCCGACACGTGCTGCCGCCGCCGTACGGTGATGTCCGTCGGCAACGTACAAGGCAGGTATCTTGTCAAAAATTTCGGTTATACGTTTCTTGGTAGCCTCATCTTCTATTACCCAGAAATGGTGGCCGAAACCATCAGCTGCAACAAAATCGTATACCGGTTTTTGGTTTTTAACAATGTCGGAAATGATTGAATCCATTTCATCGTTCGCAGGATATGAAAAAAATACCGGTTCTATATTCGCATTTTGGTTGCGAACATGGATCATACGGTCTTCCTCTTTATCGGGACGTGTCAATTCATGCTTCTTGATTTTGCCGTCCAAATAATCCTGAAAATGACATGCTGCCACAAGTCCATACTGTGTGCGTCCATCCATAGTTTGGGCATAAACATAGTAGTTCTCCTGTGAGTCCTGAACCAACCATCCTTTATCTTTCCATTTTGCAAAATTTTCAACAGCTTTACGATAAACCGCTTCACTGTGTTCATCTGCAATAGGATCGAAATCTATCTCCGGTTTTATTATATGTAAAAGCGATTTTTCAGTCGCTTCGGCCTTGGCTTCCTCTGAGTTGAGAACGTCATATGGACGTGAAGCAACTTCTGCCGCATATTCGCATGTCGGTCTGATGCCTTTAAAAGGTTTTATCTTAACCATCGGCTTATTTGTTTACCTGGAATTTAGTGTTTCCGTTGACAAAAAAGTCTACTATTTGACTTGCTGCTGCCAATCCTGCATTGACATTTGCTTCAGATGTTTCTGCTCCCATTTTCTTGGCTGTACTGAATACGCGTTTGCCAAATTTTTCATTCAATTCAGCTTGAGTGTCAGCTGCAATGTCAGTAATATATTTAAGGTCATCACGTTCTGTGAATGCTTTTGCCAAACCTTCTTCGTCAATCACTTCCTTACGGGCAGTGTTTACCAAAGTAGCACCTTTAGGCATTGACATCAACAATTTGTAACCGATCGATTTTTTTGTTTCAGCTGTTGCCGGAATGTGCAATGAAAGATAATCCGAGTTGGCATACAATTCTTCAATAGAAGAAGCTGCTTTTACTCCGTCAGCTGCAAATACTTCAGCGGGAACATATGGGTCGAAAACCAGAACTTCCATTCCTAGGGCTTTCCCGTTCTTTGCAACAATACGTCCTACATTGCCGTATGCGTGTACGCCAAGGCGTTTGCCTTTGATCTCGGTTCCCGTACCAGGGGTGAACTGGTTGCGGGCCATGAACACCATCATGCCCAGAACAAGTTCTGCTACCGCATTCGAGTTCTGGCCGGGGGTGTTCATTACAACGATGCCTTTTGCTGTACATGCAGCGAGATCTACGTTGTCGTATCCGGCTCCTGCGCGTACTACTATTTTGAGTTTATCTGCCGCGTCGACCACTTCTGCGGTAACTTTATCGCTGCGGATTATCAGCGCGTCCGCATCTTTTACTGCAGCAAGGAGGTCTGCTTTGTCCGTGTATTTTTCGAGGAGTGCGAGTTCGTATCCTGCGTCTTCAACTATTTTACGTATACCGTCGACCGCTTTTTTAGCAAATGGTTTTTCGGTAGCTACCAATATTTTCATTTTTTCAGTAATTAATGAGGTGAAAAACACTGTTTTTGTTGCATCCTTTTTTTGAGGCATAGGATGGGCTACTATTCCCATGATGCGTAAGATTTAATTATTTTACATGCATTTTTTCGAATTCCTGCATACAGTCAACGAGTGCCTGAACGCTTTCGATAGGAAGAGCATTATAAGTAGATGCGCGGAAACCGCCTACTGAACGGTGGCCTTTAACGCCGACCATACCTTTGCTTTTTGCGAATTCGAGGAATGCACCTTCAAGATCTTTATACTGTTCGTTCATTACGAAGCAGATATTCATTAATGAACGGTCTTCTTTAACGGCAGTTCCTACGAACAATGGGTTACGGTCT
>CASFSC010000149.1 GCA_949296995.1 uncultured Alistipes sp.
CCAATGCTCCCGTAACTGCACTGCTGGCATTCGAGGCTCCCCCGAATTTTGATAAGTCGCTGACCAAGACAAGACATACAGGTGCGCTTTTTACAAAATCCTGTCTTCCTGCAACAGCATTGCGATAGTCCCCTGTCGCAATTAAATTGAGTTCGCTTTGTGCCGGATCATATAGATACGCGCCTTCTTTCATAATCACGTATATGTCTATATCTTGGCGATTTAGGGCCGAAGCGGCAGTACGTTTGCCGTCAGGACGGTTGATGCCGTTAGCTGCCCATAAAAGGTCGGATAGATCCTCCATGCTAAGCATCTGGGAGGAATATTCTCTTATGGATTGTCGTTGTGAAAGAGCTTCCATTAGAGTTGTTTCACGATTAAGATTGGGAGCGTTTAGTTTTATTTTATCTTTCACTTCGGCACGGCATGATAAAATAATTGTTGTAAAAAGTAAAAATGCGACACCTGTTTTCATGGTTTGTCGTGTTTGGGTTATTAAAATTAAATATGAAGCGTATAAATACAGAGAGCATAAGACATATAACATTGAGGTTAATCAAATGAATCATGCCATACAATCCCATAGTACACAAATATATTGAAAAATTTTAAATTTTAAGTTGGATTTCAGTAACAGAGAGGATATAGATATATTATTGCGTAATATAATATAAAATGTATGGCAGTATTAATCATGAAATATTAGTTGAAAATTAATCGTTCTTTTTAAGTAAATCCGAATGAAAATTGCGTACTTTGCATATATGAAAGAGGATATTTTGAAAAAACTTACGGTATTGGCCGAATCGGCGAAATATGACGTTTCGTGTGCTTCCAGCGGTACTTCACGGAAACATAAAACTGAAATGTTGGGGAGTGCGGCAGGATGGGGTATCTGTCATAGTTTCACCGCGGACGGACGGTGTGTATCTCTGCTCAAAATTATGCTTACCAATTACTGCATTTATGATTGCGCATATTGTATAAACCGCCGTTCCAACGACATCCCCCGTGCATCTTTTACTGTTGCCGAATTGGTGGAGCTAACCTTGGAATTTTATCGCCGTAACTATATAGAGGGACTATTTCTCAGTTCAGGAGTCATAAAAAATCCTGATTATACGATGGAAAAAATGGTCCGTGTGATCAAGGATCTGAGAACGGTCCATCGTTATAATGGTTATATTCACATGAAAAGTATTCCAGGCGCGAGCCGTGAATTGGTCAATGAAGCGGGATTGTATGCCGACCGCCTGAGTGTAAACCTTGAAATACCCACCGATAGCAATTTGAGAATGCTTGCTCCGGAAAAGAATCATGCGAGTATTTATAAGCCTATGTCATATATACAGCAGGGAGTTTTGGAAAGCGCTGAAGAACGCAAAAGGTTTCGTCATGCTCCCCGTTTTGCTCCGGCAGGCCAGAGCACTCAAATGATTGTGGGTGCTACGAATGAAAGTGACAGAGATATTCTTACTCTCTCTTCGGCATTGTATGGCCGTCCCACGATGAAACGTGTCTATTATTCCGGTTTTATACCAGTTAATTCTTATGATACACGTTTGCCGGTGTTGAAGCAGGCTCCTTTGGTGCGGGAAAACCGTTTGTATCAGGCTGATTGGTTGATGCGTTTTTATGGGTTCCGGGTCGATGAAATAGTCGATGGAGCCTATCCTAATCTTGATCTTGAGATAGACCCGAAGTTGGCATGGGCGTTACGTCATCCTGAGATGTTCCCAGTCGATATAAATCGTGCCGACTATGAATTGATAGTACGTGTGCCTGGGATAGGGGTGAAATCGGCTAAATTGATAGTGGCATCTCGCAGATATGGTCGTATCACGGCAACCACTTTGAAAGAAATGG
>CASFSC010000150.1 GCA_949296995.1 uncultured Alistipes sp.
CGAAAATTGCATAGTGGTGGCATCTGGGTCTAATGGCACTCTTGACAGGAGAGACATCGATATGGCCCGAGGAGAAATTGAAAATGCAGATATAATCCTTATGCAGCTTGAAATACCGATGGATACGGTGTGTTATGCGGCAGAAATGGCAGCTGCAAAAGGAATAAAGGTTGTTTTGAACCCTGCTCCGGCAGTTGAATTGTCGGATCAACTGCTGTCGAATGTTTATATGCTTGTTCCTAATGAAACGGAGGCTGAAATTCTCTCCGGTATTAAAGTTTCGGATTATGAAAGTGCTTGTAAGGCGGCTTCTGTTATAAGTTCTAAAGGTGTCGATATTGTGGTGATAACAATGGGAGCACGTGGGGTTTTGGTGAAACATGGTGATAAATTTTACGAAATACCGTCTGTGAAGGTTAAGGCTATCGATACTACTGCTGCCGGTGATACATTTTGTGGCGCTTTGTGTGTAGCTCTTTCCGAAGGCACAGATATCGTTAAAGCTGTTGAATTTGCCAATCGTTGTGCAGCGGTTAGTGTGACACGAATGGGTGCGCAGTCATCAGTCCCTTATCGGAGTGAAA
The DNA here is from genome assembly GCA_949296995.1 of uncultured Alistipes sp. Classification (GTDB taxonomy): domain Bacteria; phylum Bacteroidota; class Bacteroidia; order Bacteroidales; family Rikenellaceae; genus Alistipes_A. The sequence goes on from CASFSC010000150.1 coordinate 585, forward strand.
TAGATATTTGATTACTTGAAAACCGGTGCCGATATTTAATTCCGGTTTGTAGATTGAACTCTTAAATAATATTAATACCCTATAAAACCAATTTAAAACTTTTTGCATTATGTTTATTGTTCATAGTTATACTTTGGCAGTGGTATTGTGTTTTGTCACGATGCTGTGCTGGGGTTCTTGGGGGAATACCCAAAAAATGGCCTCTAAAAATTGGCGTTACGAACTGTATTATTGGGATTATGTCATAGGAATATTACTGTTTTCAATATTGCTCGGTTTTACTCTTGGCAGTTTCGGAACTCAAGGACGTAGCTTTATCGAGGATTTGCAACAGATAAGCGGACGCAATTATTTGAATGCTTTGATCGGCGGGGTAATATTCAATGCCAGCAATATCCTTTTGTCGGCTTCCGTGTCTCTTGCCGGACTTGCTGTGGCGTTTCCTGTGGGTGTGGGTCTTGCACTTGTTTTGGGAGTGTTTATAAATTATTTCAGTACCCCGAAAGGAGATCCTCTGTTGTTGTTTATAGGAGTGGCGCTGGTCGTGGTGGCCATTATTTTTAACGGGATAGCTGCCGGGAAAATGAACAAAAATGAAAACAGTAATAAAAAAGGAATTGTGCTGGCTGTTATAGCTGGGGTATTGATGTCTTTGTTCTATCGTTTTGTCGCTTCAGCAATGGATCTTGATAATTTCGAAAATCCTACACCTTCAATGGCAACTCCATATTCTGCATTTTTCATATTTGCGGTAGGTATATTCGTGAGCAATTTTATTTTCAATACGCTTGTAATGAAGAAGCCGTTTGTGGGACAACCTGTCTCATATAATGAATATTTTAAAGGCTCATTCGGAGCACATATGGTAGGGATATTGGGTGGTGCTATTTGGGCGGTGGGTACGGCCTTCAGTTATATCGCTGCCGGTCAGGCCGGAGCTGCCATATCTTATGCATTGGGGCAGGGTGCTCCTATGGTTGCGGCATTATGGGGCGTATTGATATGGAAAGAGTTTAAGGGCTCTTCGAAAAGTGTCAATGCGTTATTGGCTCTGATGTTTCTGTTTTTTATCGGAGGTCTTGTTACGATTATTGCAGCTGGAGGGAACTGATGGTAACATGAGATGTGATATGAGTATCGAATGCAGATAATATATAATGTTTTAAATTTATTGTGTTTTTATATCTGAAAAGGATATTGGTTAATAAGAATAAGATAAGTATTGTCGATTTTTATACTTATGGGAAATGACGAATGAAATGAAGGGTAAGATTATGAAAAGATTGATAAATATATGCTCACTGTTTTTTTGTGCTGTTTTTTGCATGTGTGTGAAGGAGGTTGCAGCGACCTCGATAAATGAGCGGCCTCGAGTATTGGTTCTTACAGATATAGCTAATGAACCTGACGATGAGGAGTCTTTGGTCAGGTTTCTTGTCTATTCAAGTGAGTATGACATTGAGGGGATTGTCGCTACTACATCATGTTGGTTGAAAAACGGCCCCCGCGAAGACCGTATACGTCGTCAGTTGGACGCCTATGAAAAGGTATATCCGACTCTTTGCAAACATGCCGATGGTTATCCTACGGTCGAACAACTGCGAAAAGTCACATGTACAGGTCAGACCGGATACGGATTAGCGGATACCGGTGAAGGTAAAAGTACGGATGGTTCGAGGCTGATATTGTCGGCATTGCAGAAAGTTGACTCGCGACCTTTATGGATTGCATTGTGGGGTGGAAGCAATACGTTGGCTCAGGCATTGATGGATGCTCGCAAAGAGTTGTCTCCGGCGGAGTTCAATAAAATAGTTAAAAAATTAAGAGTCTATTCTATTGCCGATCAGGACGATTCAGGAGCATGGTTGCGCAGAGAATTTCCTGAATTGTTCTATATTGTTGATCCATCGCAACAAGATAATCAGCTCTATTACCGCAGTGTCTGGTGCGGATTCTCCGGCGACAGGTATAATGATAACGGTGGTTATTATCATTTCGATATGGTTGATAATCCCTGGTTGGAAGAGAATATTATAAACAATCATGGAGCGTTGGGCGAGTGTTATCCCCGTTTGGCATATTTGATGGAAGGAGATACTCCCTCTTTTATAGGGTTGATAAATAACGGTTTGGGATGGAGTGAAAGCCCTTCGTACGGAGGATGGGGCGGACGATATATGCTTTATAAGGCATACGGTGAAACACGTCCCATATGGACGAGTACAGCTGACAGTCGTGATGCTGTCATTCTTCAAGACGGTACACGTCATGTTTCGAATCAAGCAACGATATTCCGATGGAGAGAACATTTCCAAAATGATTTTGCTGCACGTATGGATTGGTGTGTGGCTGATTCCTATGATAAAGCCAATCATAATCCTGTCGCAGTATTAAATGGTGATAAGACAAAAAAAGTATTGCATATTGAGGCAGGTGATTCTGAAAGGGTTTTGTTGTCGGCGGAAGGTACGTCTGATCCGGATGGAGATAACATCGATATACGCTGGTGGATATATACCGAGGCCGGTACGATACGCGATGCCATATTGAGTGCTGAAAAAGGAAACAGTATTTATGTCGATTTGTCCAAAGTTAAAAATAAAGGGACGTTACATGTCATTATGGAGGTGAAGGATGAAGGTTCCCCATCTCTTTATGCATACAGGCGAGCTATAATATACAAAGAGTAAGGCCGTGAATGTTTATTCTTTGTGCGCATATTTTGTTATTTATATATAAATGTCGTTTAATGTAACACAATACGGATTATGTTAGATACAAAGACAACTGCAATTTTAACTGCTGGAATTTTTGTCTGTGCCGGAGGATATGCACAGAATAATAATCGCCCCAATATTTTATGTATTTTGGTTGATGACTTGGGATATGGCGATTTATCGTGTTATGGTGCTACTGACATCCAAACTCCGAATATAGACCGGTTGATGAAATCAGGTATAAAATTTAATAATTTTTATGCCAATAGCCCGGTATCATCTCCGAGCCGTGCGGCATTGCTTACCGGACGTTATCCCGATATGGTAGGTGTTCCCGGTGTTATCCGTACGCATGAGGATGACAGTTGGGGCTGCCTGTCTGAAGATGCGGTGTTATTGCCCGAAGTTTTGAAAGAAAACGGTTATAATACGGCTATTGTTGGTAAATGGCATTTGGGTCTTGAAACTCCGAGTACTCCACGTGAAAGAGGATTCGATTATTTTAAAGGGTTCCTGGGGGATATGATGGATGATTATTATAACCATTTGCGTTGGGGCAACAATTATATGAGGCTTAATGAAGAGGTTATCGATCTTCAGGGTCATGCTACCGATCTTTTTTCCGATTGGGCGATTGATTATATAAATGCACAGAAGAAAGAGACTTCTCCATTTTTCCTCTATCTTGCATATAATGCTCCGCATGTTCCCGTTCAACCGCCACAGGAATGGTTGGATAAAGTGAAAAAACGTCAACATTACGCATCTGAAAAGCGGGCTAAATTGGCGGCACTTATTGAACATATGGATTATGGCGTAGGTCGAGTTTTATCTGCATTGGAAAAGAGTGGCAAGATGGACAATACGATAGTTATATTCATGTCGGATAATGGAGGACAAGCTGATGCAGGAGCCAATAACGGGCCATTTAGAGGAGCCAAGGAAGATATGTATGAGGGCGGTATCCATGTTGCAGGTGGATTCTCTTGGCCGGCTAAAATTATTCCCGGACAGGAAACTGATAGTTTTGCAATGATATCCGATGTTTTCCCGACGCTATGCGATGCTGCGGGTATATCTTTGCCCGAGCAGATAGACGGTATATCCATATTGCCTTTATTGTGTGGAGAGAAACAGGATACGGGAGACAGAATTGTTTATTGGGTTCGAAGGGAAGGAAATAAACGTTATGGCGGACAAGCCTATTATGCGAGCAGGTATCGGAACTATAAGATATTGCAGAATACTCCATGGGAACCTATTCAATATTTTGACATAAAGAATGATCCACAGGAAACGACAGCTTTGGAAAAATCAGGAAAAATGTTCGATCCATTATTGTACGGACAGTTGGACCCTCTGCGTCTGGCC
>CASFSC010000151.1 GCA_949296995.1 uncultured Alistipes sp.
CGATGGACCACTCAACTTGTCAATAAGCACTTAGGTTACAGATACACAGGAGTATTCAAAACCCTGGCAAGTATTGATGACAAACCGTCCCGTTTCGAAATTTTGATACCATTGGTACAAACTTTAGTTCGCGACAATGTAAAGCTAAATAATGATGTGTATAAAGAACTTAATAAGTTTATGCACGATTACGACAAAACATCATCAGAAATGAGAAAATACCTTAAAAGCATCAACGAGTGTATGTTCCTTATGAAAAACATAGCTCATCAAAATTAAAAAATCTCAAAAAAGAAGTAATTTCAGAATGAAATTAACTGTGATGATTATTAATTCACTACAGAGGAATAAAAAATAATCTGAAGCATACTCTGAAACATCCTACTCTCTCACTCTAATAATGGCACCTTGCTCTTCTTATAAAGAAGGGAATAATTAAGAATATTAAACTTTCATCAACTTCACATCAAGAAATTAAAAAATTTAAACATTAATCTAAATAATAACAACCTGATCACATAATCGGGTACGATTTTATCCGATAACTATAATGCTATAACTCTGGGAAATGGTTGGAATACACCGCTGGGTGCCATCTCTTTTTACGCTGCCCGATCGAGTAGTAAGTTAAATAATGATACCAGACACGAAGGTACGAGCTATCAGGTCGCCTATAATAAATATCTAGTACAAACAGCCACTCGATTTAGCGTGGCCGCCTGGCGTTATGCTTCGCAGGATTACAGGACATTCAGCGACCATCTTTACGAAAATGATAAACACTATCATCAGAGTGATTATAATGATTTTTATGATATTGGCAGAAAAAATAGCCTTTCTGCTAATATTATGCAACCTTTATCCAATAATCTGGGAAATGTATCATTAAGTGCGCTTTGGCGGAATTACTGGGGGCGAAGTGGAAATGCTAAAGATTACCAATTCAGTTACTCCAATAACTGGCAACACATTAGTTATACTTTCTCTGCCAGCCAATCTTATGATGAAAATAATAAAGAAGAGGAGCGTTTTAATCTGTTTATCTCCATTCCTTTCTACTGGGGGGATGATATTGCCAAAACACGTCACCAAATTAACTTATCGAATTCGACCTCATTTTCCAAAGATGGCTATTCCTCCAACAATACTGGAATTACTGGCATAGCCGGTGAACATGATCAGTTAAATTATGGTATATATGTTAATCAGCAACAACAAAATAATGATACCTCGCTTGGTACGAATTTAAGCTGGAGAACTCCCATCGCCATAATAGATGGCAGCTATAGTCATTCTAAAAACGCCTGGCAAAGTGGTGGAAGTATTAGTAGTGGATTAGTTGTCTGGTCCGGTGGTATTAATATCACTAACCAGTTATCCGATACATTTGCAATTCTGGATGCGCCTGGGTTAGAAGGTGCACATATTAATGGACAAAAATACAATCGAACAAACAGCAAAGGCCAGGTTGTTTACGACCTGATAATACCTCATCGTGAAAACCATCTGGTACTTGATATTGCAAACAGTGAAAGTGAAACAGAATTGCAGGGCAATCGTCAAATTATTGCACCTTACCGTGGAGCAGTTTCTTATGTGCAGTTTACAACTGACCAACGTAAGCCCTGGTATATACAGGCACTGCGTCCCGATGGTTCGCCATTAACCTTTGGCTATGACGTACTGGATCTCCAGGAAAATAATATTGGAGTCGTTGGCCAGGGTAGTCGCCTTTTTATTCGCGTAGATGAAATTCCCACTGGAATAAAAGTTGCTCTCAATGATGAACAGAACTTATTCTGTACTATTACTTTTCAACACGTTATCGATGAAAACAAAACATATATATGCCAGTAAAAGGAGTTTACTATGAAGTGGCTTTTATTAATCACCTTGAGTCTATATTCTTTTATTGTGCAAAGTGCTCCCTGTGCATTGACCAATGTCGGTGAACAACGTGGAACATATATACTCAAGCCACTGAGTATGAAAGGTAATCTAACCGCCGAAAAATTGAAAACACCGGAAATATCATTGAGTGTACAGACTTGCAAGAGACAACCAACGCCATTAAAGTTCATTTTTTAACACAGAACGCTTTAAGGTTTAAAGTCGGAAGTCGTCATTATATTATTAATTTCCCCTTTGAATCTGACGGTAAAAAAATAGAGCTTCCAGGGAAGTCATCTTATAATTTAGAAGAAATGCTATCTGCGATAAATTTCACCATTCCATATTCTATCGCATCTGTATCAGATAGTTCTAACACCGCAGACATTTTTCCTGGAACTCCTTTTCCTTTGTTGTTCGAAATTGAAGTGAGTTCATGTACAGGGAATAATACTAATTGTAATAGCGTCCGCTTTAATTATAATTTAAATACTATTTTACAGGTAAATTTAATGACCTGTGGTTTTGAAGATCAATCCATCGACACTGGACGATTTGTACTGTCTCGTATCAATAATGAAAATTATCAGTTTCATCATATAAGATTTGACTGCATCCAGGGCGAGCAAGGTGAATTAGTTTTTGAACCCAGTGATGTTGAATATTACTTTGAACCAGTGACGATACAGGAGTCAGGAACCAGCATATTAAAAAATGAGTTAGAAAACAGTGAGGACGGTGCGGGTCAAGTAGGCTTTCAACTCTCGAATGATGGTACGAATGAAATCCAGTATGGTAAAAGCAATTACTACTCTTTTCAGCATCCCCATGAAGGAAGTAATCAGATTCCTCTATTTATTCGCCCGCGTACATATGGAAATAATGTCTCAAGCGGGCAAATAATGAGCCGAGTCAAAATCGTGGTTATGTACAACTAATCTATCTCCTCCACTTTAACTTTGGGGGAGCTGCCGATTAACGCGCCGCTGGACTAAAAAGCGCAGAATAATCCGTATTGCAGATTCGCTGTACCGCCGGGTGCTGAATCATCCGCTCAGCAAAAATAGCATGGTACTCTTCCATCACATTCTCGACGCGACCAATTTCTACGACAGTTTTATCGGCATAAAAGTCATATGCATAAAGCGTTGGGGCAACGAAGATTGCATTGTGCATCGCACCAAAAGCTTTCATCAACGCGGCATCATCAAACTCGCCGAGGATTTCTACGTTTAATCCCTGGGAGTTAAACCAGTTAAGCAATTTGCGCCCTAACATTGAACGTCGCCCAGGAATCAAAAGTCGCCGTTCTTCCAGACAAGCCGGGAACGGTTTTTCTGGTGGTGGATTTGTACACCAGAAACTCACGCCACATTCGCCAATTCTCACGGAGAACAGGCCTTCCTGCTGCGTAGAGTCTATCGGACAGTCAGAAATGATCATATCCAGTTTATGCTGACTTAATTGCTCCAGCAGCATTTCGTGGGTGGATTCGAAGCAGCGAAGATGAATGGGCTCGCCTTCTACCACTGCGGCGTTAAGTACGCTACTGACCAGGCGTTTGGAAAGTGCATCAGCCACACCAACGTCAAACAATAAATTGGATTCTTTGCGATAGTTCACAATATCCAGCATTTCCTGGCTTAAGGTGAACATTTTATCGGCATAGCGATAGACCAGTTCTCCCAGCTCGCTGGGTTCGAGACCACGTCCCTTGCGTTTAAATAATTTGCCTTGCAGGCGCTCTTCCAGCGCTCGAATCTGTCCGGTAATGGTTTGTGGAGTTAAATAAAGCGCCTCCGCTGCGCCAACCACGGAACCTTCTTTATAGACATGCCAGAAGTAATACAAGTGGTTGTAATTGATATGAGACATGCTCATTTCTCTCCCTGATAACAATGAAAAGGGAGCCGTTTATGGCTCCCCGGTAAACCGTCCTGTCAAACTGATGGACGCAAACGAACGCGTAACCAGCTGTATCCAATTACCGCCGAAGAGATAGAACCGACCAGGATACCGAGTTTCGCCCAGTTAATCAGTTCTGGATCTACGCTACCAAAGGCCAGGCTGGCAATAAAGATAGACATAGTAAAACCGATACCGCACAGGATCCCCACCGCCATAATTTGCTGATAAGTCGTTCCCTCAGGCAGATGCGCCAGTTTCAAACGCAGCGCCAACCAGCAGAACAGACTAATCCCCAGCGGTTTGCCAATCAGCAAGCCAGCGATGATCCCCAATGGCAGAATGGAGGTCAAGCCATCCAGCGTGACACCTTGCAGTGAAACGCCAGCATTAGCAAATGCAAACAGCGGCAAAATCAGATACGCCACCCACGGGTGTAACACATGCTCCAGTCGCTTCGCTGGAGAACGCCCATGCTTCTCTTTCAAAGGAATAAAGAAGCCGACAATTACCCCCGCCAGGGTTGCGTGAACCCCCGATTTCAACACCGCAGTCCACAACACTACGCCAACCAGAATATAGACGCCCGTGCGGCGTACACCACACAGATTCAATACCGCGAGTACCGCAATTGCTACAGCCGCGACGCCAAGAGAGGCCATCGATAAGTCATTAGTGTAGAACAATGCGATGATAATGATGGCCCCAAGATCGTCGATAATAGCCAGAGCCATCAAAAAGATCTTCAGCGCTAACGGAACACGACTTCCCAACAGCGCCAGCACACCAAGTGCAAAGGCAATGTCAGTAGCCGCCGGGATCGCCCACCCTTCGCGGGTAATCGGATCGGCATAGTTAAAAGCCAGATAGAGTAATGCCGGCACAATCATCCCACCAATAGCGGCGATAACTGGAAATGCGGCCTGGCGTAAGCTGGCTAGCGATCCTTGCATCAGTTCACGTTTAACTTCCAGACCGACTAACAGGAAAAATACCGCCATCAGCGCGTCATTTATCCATAACAGCATGTTTTTGTTGATTTCGAGTGAACCAACCCGGAGCTGAACCGGCGTCTCCAGAAAGTCGTGATACCATCCACTGGTTGCGCCGCTGTTGGCCATCATCATCGCCAGGATAGCGGCAATGATAAGAATAATGCCTCCCGAGGCATCACTGCTAAAGAATCGATGCAGATGTTTCACTTTTTATTTCTCTTTCAGGTGAATAGATCGTTTTTACTATTTTACCCCGCACGAATCATCGTTAAAATCAGATTATAGTGTAGGAATAACTCGTTTTTTACGAGCAATTAAAGGATTTGCGCCATCAGCGGTGAGATGAGTTTTTGACGGCTGTAAGCGCTCACGAGTGACCCTAAGCCCAGATAATCATAGCTTAAGGTGAGGATTTCTGAGAGATTAATTAGGAAAAGTAATAATTAATTTGTTGTCAGTCGGCGATGTTTGTTAGGCCAATATTTCAAAAATAATCCAGCTTGTCGTCAATAATTGCGATGAAGAGATAAATTAAAGTTAAATAATTAAATCATTAAAAAATTACGCCACAAAAATGCGAGGCGTCTTCAGGATTAGAATCGATAAAACAGAATGGGTTAAAGAGAGCGATATAATAGCGGCGGGTGCTTGAGGCTATCTGTCTCAGGCATTAGCTGAACGGCAGATAGAGAAAAGCCCCGAGTGATATTTTACTATCAACCCGAGGCCCCCTATATGC
>CASFSC010000152.1 GCA_949296995.1 uncultured Alistipes sp.
ACATTGGCCCGACGCTGATGTTCCTGCTGGCTGTGACGTTTTATGGTGAAAAACCGGGTGCCGATAAGATGGTGACTTTCGCCTTTATTTGGGTGGCGCTGGCAATTTTTGTGATGGATGCGATTTATACGCAGCGTAGAACGTCCAAATAAAAAATAAATATATTCTGAAAAAATATGCCGACTCTTGCATGAGAGTGGGCATATTGCCATGCTGACCGGAGACTCATACAAGGATGTAAAATTTATGTTACGTATATTTATCCCAACATCTAACGGTAAGATTTCCAGACGTCGTTATATATTTTCATTTATTTTAATAAATTTCATTTTTGCCTTTCTTATTATCTTTTTTAACGATGGAGAAGCAGGCTTTCTTGTTATAGTCTCTACCATCGTACTCCATTATCTCGTCATCAACATGAATTGCCAGCGACTCCGTGATAGTGGTTTCATCTATATAAAAACTTATGTTTTTGGTACATTAGCAGTATATATCATCTCTATCATCACAATGATAGCCGAAGATTTTGCCTGTTCAGGCAATGGTTCGATGATTTTTTTGATTTGTTATTTTTCCACTTTCAGTATGCTAATGCTTGCACCTACTGATTCATCAAAACAATAGTTATGGAGTATTTATGAGTAAGGAATATATGAACGATGGTTCATTAAGTGAAAAATGGAAATACCGATTTAATTTTTATGATCAACATGGTTTTCCTGGATTCTGGGGGGCAACACCAGAATATAAAGCAGCATTTAAAGCATTAAAAGTAAGACAACGCTTAACTATTCAAATGAATTTCATTGCTTTCTTCTGTTCCTGGATATATTTATTTGTCCTGGGGTTATGGAAAAAAGCAATTATAGTTCTATTACTTGGTATTCTATCTCTATTTGTTGGTGCACTAATTGGCGTTAACATTCTGGGAATTGCCGTAGCAGCCTATGTTGCTGTTAACACGAACAAATGGTTCTATGAGAAAGAGGTAAAAGGGTTAAATACCTGGAGCCTTTGAATAACAGGTGGCTTAGCCAGACTAAGCCACCGCTCTCGTTTTTTACAACCAGTTCTTCCGCTTAAAGTACAGATACGGTGCCAGGCCCGCGAGGATCATAAAGATAATCGCGCCAGGGTAGCCGAAGCTCCACTTCAGTTCTGGCATAAACTCAAAGTTCATGCCATAGCTGGAAGCAACGAGCGTCGGCGGCAGGAATACCACGGATACCACCGAGAAGATTTTGATGATGCGGTTCTGCTCGATGTTGATAAAACCCATTGCCGCCTGCATCAGGAAGTTCACCTTCTGGAACAGGGATTCGTTATGCGGCAGCAGGGATTCGATATCTCGCAGGATTTCACGCGCCTGCTCCAGTTGCCCACCCGGTAAACGCGCTTTACGCACCAGGAAGTTGAGCGCGCGCTGGGTATCCATCAGACACAGGCGAACTTTCCAGCCGATATCTTCCAGTTCCGCCAGAGTGGAGAGCGCCTCGTCGTACTCATCGCCCTGATGCCCTTCCATAATCACCCGGCTCAACTGCTCCAGGTCGCTATAGAT
>CASFSC010000153.1 GCA_949296995.1 uncultured Alistipes sp.
AAAAGGCGATCCTGATAATGGGATAGCTCCGGGAACAGCTTTCGAAGATATTCCTGATGATTGGGTTTGTCCTGTCTGCCAGGAAGGTAAGGAAGTATTTATCGCAATAGATTAAATATTGAAATTTGTTTAAGTAAAAGTTAATAGGTCGGCATGATTGCCGACCTTTTAACTTTTTATATTATGATTAATTATTTGTAGCCTTTATTAACCGATATTATTAAATTACGATTGTGTTTATTAGCCTAACCAATTTTGTAAGCAAATTGCAAAAGTTAGCTTTATAAACAAATTTTTTATCCTTTCATAAAGTTATTATACAATACAATGACTTTATCAAGAGTGTTTAATCTAATATAACATTCAATAACGCCTAAATTAGGTAGTCGTATTTATGTTAATCAATTAAAGATTGATGTTGTTGGTTCCAGGTTTTAATTTTATTTCTTTTCCTTTCCATACAAAACGTCCGTCCAAAGCTGTCGGTAATGTTACGTTACCTTTGATCTTATCTCCGTTTCGGGTAAGGGTGACTGTTATGTCTCCATTAGGATGAGGAACAACTCCTTGTATTTCAGTCAATCGACCCATATGAGGCTCTATTTTGACTTTTGTGAATCCATAGGCGTCAGGCTCAACTCCACATACAGTAGCAAGTAGATCGTAATTGGGACTCGAACTCCATGCATGACAGTCGGAACGTGTAGGCTCCGGATTTTCGGCAAAGGTCGTGAGACCCATTTCAATCATATTGTACCACGGTTGAAGCATGTCTACGTAACGGTCTGCCAAACCTACTTTTTTCAATGCACGGAACAGATAGAACCTGTAGTAGAACGTAGCCTGTGATAGTGAAGTGTCGGAATCGAGTTTTTCGAATACTGCCTGTTGCTGTTGTTCTGGTATTGCGTCTGTAAGTATTCCCATTATGTTCACATGTTGGCTGAATGTTGAACTTCCGATATAATCTTTAAGCAACCCCTGTTCGTTATCCCAACATTTGTCATATGTGTTTTTGATTAATGATTTATATAGTTTGTCATATTCATCCGCTTTATATTGGTGCCCGAAATGGCTCATAAGTTCCGAAGAGTTACGCAAAGCATCAGCCAACTGTAATGTCAGTAAGGCTGAACCGGCATTTTCTCCTTCGGGTGCTATTCCGGAAGGCCATGCCGGTACCCAGTCCGAGAAATTCCAATGAGGTAAATTCCCCTGCAACATGCCTGTTGTCGGATCTATTTTCTGGATAAACCAATTCAAAACGTCCTCGATACCCGGTAAATATGATTTTACAAACTGTTCGTCGTTACGGTGCATCCAATAATCGTGAACCATATCCACCCAATACAGTGAAAACGGAGGAATGCGTTGGTCGAGACTGCTTGGGTAACGGCTTGCCGTGATTCCTTCCGGAGAACGTGATTGATCATACATGTGTATCGCTTTGCGAAGCAGTCTGTCATCTCCTGAAACGTAAAGTGATATGAGACCCTGTATCCTTGTGTCTCCTACATATTGCAACTGTTCGTAATATGGACAATCGAAGTATGTCTCATGTGCACAAAGTCTTGCGGTACGCCATCCTGTTTCCCATATTGATGCTAAAGATTTGTCGTCCGAAGAGAAAGAACCTCTTTCCTGAAATGGGTATCCGGTGTAGATTCCATACATGTCTTCGATGGTTAAAGGTTGTTCAGCAGTTTCGATATCGAGTTGAATATAACGGTATGTCTTAAACCATAATGTGCGGAACAATCTATGTTGTGCACCGTCAGGACGGAAAGTATCGTAATATCCCTGTATCTCCCGACCTTCTATTTCGTTACGGTTGGCTTTGCCTTCTTTGTTGAAAAGTGCTTCTGCATAAGTTATTTTTATGAGACTGTTTTTACCTCCGCTTATTAAAAGTTCTGGAAAAGCCGTCGTCAGATGTATCTGGTCCAAAAGGATAGAGCATTTAGTGTTTGCTGGAATGGTTAACGGTGCATTGCCTCCTGTAAATAAAGATACGTCATCGATTCCCGAAAAACGTCTTACGGAAGGAATCCTCTGTTTGGTCTCTTCCATAAAAGGAATGTCACGAGGTGTTAAAACCCAGTCGCTTTCGCCTCCATGTCGGAATGACCCATAAGGTTTTCCTATCGTAATGGCTTTAACATTGTTCCATGAATTGTCATCGTATTCAGGTTGTTCCCAACCCCATGGATATTTGGCCGCATCTACATTATCTTGAGTACCTAAATAAAAAGTGATATTTTGTGCTGATGAAGGGGTGTAGGCTTCATTTTCTATCGATTTCCAATTCGTAGGAGTATTTACGATATCTTCTTTTTCGCTGTTACCCTGTACGATTAAACCTGTCCTTCTGGTAATCTGAGGAACAGGAATATGTTCCCCAAAGTTCCATACCAATACGGCGAGTGTATTTTCTCCTTTTTGTAAATATTGTGCGATATCGACTGTTTCATAGTACCAGTTACGCAAATCTCCGCGTGCCGGTCCCCAACATACGGGGGTCCCATTTACAAAGAGTCTGTAACGGTTATCGGCCGATATATTTATTATGAATTCAGATGGTTTCTCCTGTAATGAAAAATTTTTGCGGAAATGATATACTCCGAATTCGTATGCGGGAGAATCTGGGTCACAAACCCATTGAGCATTCCACATATTTGTGATTAATCTGTCAGACGGTTTCGGATCAGCTTTCCCAAAAGAATGGTTAATACATAATAGCGTTGACAACAACAGACATACGATTGTTATTTTGCTCTTCATAATGTTTGGATATGTTTAGGTTAAATTTTTTACTTTTTTCGAATAAAAGCAAAAATAATAATTTAAAATTATCGTTAAATTAAACAAAATGATATCAGTACTATAAAATTTGATATTTATTTTGTTTAATTTTAATTGTAATATTTATATTGTTGATTGTTAGAGTGTTAATGATTTGTGTGTTATGATAAAATGTGTATTGATTGAATAGATGGCTTATTTTTATAAAATGGCAAGATATTTGATTAGTACCATAATGTTACAATTTTTAAAACAAACATTATTATGAAACGTTTAATCCTTATTCTTACTGCTGTGATGATATCAGTTGCAGTTGCAAATCAAGCTACAGCACAAACACGTGCCGAAATGCGCCAAATGAAAAAAATGGCAAGAGACGCAAAATATGTAGCTCAAATGGACTCGATCATTATGAACGGGAACTATACATTCATGCCTCAGAGTGTTAATGTGGATCCAGGAGGCTCTACGATTACTCTTCAAAGTGTAAACAACTACGTTACCGTTAACAATGAAGCAGGTTGGGTTGATATCAACCTTCCGTTTGTAAGACAAAAAGGCCCGGTTGTCAATTTCAGGGCTAATGTGGACAATTTTAAAGCTGTACAAACCAGTAGCGGATGGGTTGTTACTTTCTCATCCAATCTGAACACCACAGGTAATTACAGTTTTGTGATGAATATTCATTCGGTACGCAACGATGCCGTATTGACCATTACATCAGAATCTTTCAATACTGTAACATATACAGGTTACATAAAAGGAAGACAGTAAAAGTCAGTTATTTGGTTTTGAGCCCTAATTTTCGGAAAAAATTGTCGATTATTTGGTTGAAATCGGGAGACACCTTAATATAATATACGGATATTCCGAATATCATAGAGACAATTAAAGTTCTGATCGATACATCGAGGAAGAAATTTCCAAAGTAAGGCATAAGTTCTGAAATAATGATGGCCGCAAGAGTTATCCCCATAACGGCGATATCTATACTGGCAAAAGGCTGCATTTTGAAGAATTTCTTTACAAAACCGATACGAATTATGTTATAAGTTATTAATGTCAGGGCGGTTGCAATAGCCGCTCCTGTCATTCCTAGACGAGGGATCAACAATATGTTGGTCCCTATTGTCATTATAATGAGCAGTATTGAAAACATAAAATCGTAACGATATTTTTTTGAAGTAGAAAGTATCGTTCCGTTCAATCCGGCATACATGTCGAAAACTCGGCTTAATCCGAGGAACAAAAAGACATAACGACCGGCAGAATAAGATTCCGGCATTAGACTGAATATATTATTCAGGTTTACCCATATTACAAGAAAGAAAAAACATCCTATAACCAGATTCATTGCCGATACTTTGCGGTACAGCTTTTTCATGGATTCCATATCTCTATCTTTCCAATAGTTGGTTACAAACGGGACCGCTACTTTTATCATGGACCGGTATGGAATAAGCATGGCTCCTACCATGTATGTCATTATAGCATAAATACCAGTTTGAGCCAAACCCTGCATTCCAGCCAGCATGGTCTGGTCTATTATGGGCAGAATATATATTGAGGCCCCTCCCATGAATTGCCATATTCCGTATATTCCGGCTATGGCAATAAGTTTTTTTACTCTCAGCGAAATTGTTATGTTTACATTTATTTCCCCTATGGCCCATGTGTATATCAATAGAATGACGGCAGGAACGGAATATATAATGATATACCACACCATAAATTGTTCGAAAGAGATTCCTCCCAAAGCGTATATTGTTATTTCGAGAGTTATCAGTAACCTCAATACCACTTCATATACGAATGACGATACTACCGTTTTGGAAAATGATTGCAGCCAAACGTTGAAAAAGTTGTATATTAATGTTACCAGTGCTAGTGGAATAATCCATAAATAATATTCTGACAGCAGGGGAGAGTTTGTTGCAAAGTATTTCATAACCGGCTCCTTGAAAAGTATGAATAGAGCTGTAAATATTATGAAACCGATGCTCAGAGTCAGAAAAGACCAGAAAAAAAGACCGTTATGTCGTTTATCCGGAGTTTTGAATATGGGGAAAAATTTAAGTACGCTCGAATTTACGCCCAATGCTGCGAACTGTGCATACATAATGGCCAGGGTCACGATAATAGACGTAAGACCGACCTGTTCTTCGCTTAAAAAATTTGGAAACAGTAATATCTTGTTGACATAACCAACCGCCGCACCGACATAAGATAGTACGGTAATAGCGATACTGTCACGTTTTACTATTCCCATATTTTATTTTTTGTGAAATTATTCGGTTATGTGTTTTGCCGAATTTTCGGATTTTTATATTTCGCTTTATTCGATTACATCCTTTCGGGAACCCCTATCCCAAGCAGGCTCATGGCTGACTTGAGCGTACGGGCTATAACCATAGAGAGGGCAAGGCGCATGCTTTGCTTATCGCTGTCGGTTTCCTTGATAATGGGATAATCGTGGTAATATCCGTTATATGTTTTTGCCAGATCATAAGCATAATTGGCTATGACCGCAGGGGAGTAGTTGTTTCCTGCAAGATGTACTGTTGCCGGATAATCAGCGAGCAATTTTATCAGTTCCGATTCTCCTTTTGTGAGCGACGCACCTTTAATTGTTTGTGCAGGTTTTATCCCGGCTTCCTCAGCTTTGCGCAATACCGATTTTATACGTGCATGGGTATATTGTATGAAAGGTCCCGTGTTGCCGTTGAAATCTATCGATTCTTTCGGATCGAACAGCATGGTCTTTTTAGGATCTACTTTGAGAATGAAATATTTCAATGCTCCCAAGCCGACCATACGGCTTATTTCCATGGCTTCTTCTTCCGTAGCATTGTCGAGTTTGCCAAGTTCTTGCGACATGTCGTGTGCGGTTTTTACCATTTCATCTATCAGATCATCGGCATCGACTACAGTGCCTTCACGCGATTTCATTTTGCCTTCTGGCAATTCTACCATACCGTATGAAAGATGGAATATGTGATCAGCCCACGAGAAACCGAGTTTACTGAGAATCAGTTTTAATACCTGAAAATGGTAATTCTGTTCGTTTCCCACCACATAAATTAGGTCGTCGAGCGAAAATTCCTTGAAGCGTTCGTAAGCCGTACCTAAATCTTGTGTCATATATACAGATGTCCCGTCACCACGAAGCAATAACTTTTGGTCGAGTCCGTCAGCGGTAAGATCTATCCATACCGATCCATCCTCCTTACGGAAGAAGATTCCTTTTTTCAGCCCCTCTTCGACAAGCGATTTGCCCAACAGATATGTCTGTGATTCGTAATATACTTTATCGAAATCGACACCCATAGCTTTATATGTGATGTCGAAACCGTCGTAAACCCAGCCGTTCATGGTTTGCCACAATGAGTAGACTTCAGGATCTTTGGCTTCCCATTTACGTAACATCTCCTGAGCTTCTTTCATTATGGGAGCTTCGTGTTTGGCATCCTCTTCATTCATGCCGTTGGCAACGAGCTCTTTAACCTCCTTTTTGTATGCTTTGTCGAAGGCTACATAATAATTCCCTACAAGATGGTCTCCTTTAATGCCGGATGACTCGGGAGTCTCTCCTCCTCCGAACTTTTTCCATGCCAGCATGGATTTGCAGATATGAATGCCTCGGTCGTTGACAAGATTGACCTTTATTACATTGTTGCCGTTGGCTTTCAATATTTGAGATACGGAGTAACCCAACAGATTGTTGCGGATATGTCCCAGGTGTAACGGTTTGTTGGTGTTGGGTGATGAATATTCAACCATGATGGTACGTCCGTTGTTTGCCGAGAATCCGTATGAATTGTCCGCTTCTATCTCATTGAAACATTTGGCCCAGAACTCTTCCGACAGAACGATGTTTAAGAATCCTTTTATGACGTTGAAGGATTTTACTTCCGGAGTATTTGCAACTATATATTCTCCAATTTCAGTAGCTGTCGCTTCGGGAGATTTGCGGCTGATTTTAAGTAGCGGGAAAACGACGAGCGTATAGTCTCCCTCGAACTCTTTGCGGGTTTGCTGCACCTGAAGCGCATCACTTTTAATTTCACCGTAAAGAGCATTTACACTGCGCTTTACCGTATCCAGTACAAAATTTTCAATATTCATCTGTTTTGCATTTACGAACGTGACTGCAAATTTAGCCAAATTATCCGATTTTTCTTAAATTTGGTAAAACTTTGGATTATGAACAGATTGTTTGTCATTTTATTGGTGCTTTTTTGTGCAGGCTGTGCAAAA
Source organism: uncultured Alistipes sp. (assembly GCA_949296995.1). GTDB lineage: Bacteria > Bacteroidota > Bacteroidia > Bacteroidales > Rikenellaceae > Alistipes_A. The sequence goes on from CASFSC010000153.1 coordinate 7,060, forward strand.
GTACCGTATGTTGCAAAAACCGATTTGCAAAATGACCATATCAAGGGCAGAGTGAAAAAACTCAAACATTATGGAGTCTGGCAAGACAGACAGGGTAATATGAGTATTGACAAAGGAACGGACAGTATTGTTATAGAATATAACCGTGATGGGAATATAGTTGTGGAAGAGAAATATATTCCTGGAGTACCGGGTTATCAAACACGAGGGGTGTATTCATATGATGACAAAGGAGTTTTACGAAGCAGTAAATTGTATGCGATGGGAGGTAGCCTGATAGACGATACTCGATATATGTATGAAAACGGAAAACTTGTGAAAGAGGATCGTATGACCGAAGATAGCAACCATTATGATGTGAGTTACAAATATGACAATTATGGATATCCCGTATTGTCGGTAGAGAATTATGATACTGTATTTGTGAAAAAATATATTTACAACAACAAGGGACATCTTGCAAAAGTCGTTGTTAAGGGGGATATACCGCGGGTGCAAAAATTTAAATATGATCGGGCAGGCAATTTGGTGAAGGAGATAGGATTTAACGGTGAAACTACTCTTTATAATACTTATGGTTATCCGGTACAATCGATCGTGCGAGTAAAGGCTGAAGAGAGGGGAAAGAAAAAGAGTTTTTATGTCAAGTTTGATATCACCTATGAATATGATTCTCAGATGAACTGGACTCGAAGCGTAATGTCAAACAAAGGGGATGTGATGAGTATTACTTTGCGAGAGTTGGAGTATTATTAGTAATCTGCATTGAATTGGTTAAATTTGTGCCGGTAATTGAAGGTCAAAATATAGAGATAAGTTGTGAAAATAGGGAATATAGAGTTGGGTGATAAGCCGTTGTTTCTTGCGCCGATGGAGGATGTTACGGATCCGTCGTTTAGATATATGTGCAAGAAATATGGCGCGAATATAGATTATACCGAATTTATTTCGAGTGACGGTCTTATTCGCGATGCGGCCAAATCTCTTGCCAAATTGCGATTGTACGATTATGAGCATCCTATTGGTATACAAATATATGGGCATGAAATAGAGGCGATGGTTGAGGCTGCTTTAGTGGCTGAAAATGCCGGGCCGGATCTTATAGATATAAATTTCGGATGTCCTGTACGTAAGATTGCGGGTCGTGGAGCAGGCAGCGGTATGATGAAAGATGTCCCTCGTATGGTTGAGATCACACGCAGAATCGTGGATGCGGTGAAATTGCCTGTGACAGTCAAAACACGTCTTGGATGGGATGAAGATTCCAAAAATATTGTCGATATAGCTGAACGGTTGCAGGATGTGGGTATCGCAGCCCTGACGATTCATGGACGTACGCGTGCCCAGATGTATCGTGGCGAAGCCGACTGGACTTTAATAGGAGAGGTGAAACGTAATCCTCGCATGGCCATTCCTATAATCGGAAACGGTGATATCGATTCAGGGAAAAAGGCTGCGGAATGTTTCGAAAAATATGGGGTCGATGGAGTGATGATCGGCAGGGCAACGTATGGGCGACCATGGATATTTCATGAAATACGTCACTATCTGGATACCGGTCAGGAATTGCTTCAGCCCACTGTTAGGGAAAGAGTGGAATTGGCAAAATTGCATTTGGCCAAATCTCTCGAATTTAAAGGTGAAAGAGTAGGTGTCCT
>CASFSC010000154.1 GCA_949296995.1 uncultured Alistipes sp.
CGATCCGAAAAATCCTAAATCGCTCGCTCTGCGTACTCACTCGCAAACATCAGGATGGTCTCTTACAGAACAAGATCCATTCAACAATGTCGCTCGTACCGCAATCGAAGCTATGGGAGCAGCTCTCGGACACACTCAGTCGCTGCACACAAATGCTCTCGACGAAGCTATCGCTCTGCCTACAGACTTCTCTGCCCGTATAGCGCGTAACACGCAAATCTACATACAGGAAGAAACAAATGTTACAAAAGTGGTCGATCCTTGGGCTGGCTCTTATTATGTAGAATCTTTGACCAATGAAATCGTCCACAAAGCTTGGAAACTTATTCAGGAAGTTGAAGAGTTGGGTGGTATGGCAAAAGCTATCGAAACAGGTATTCCTAAAATGCGTATCGAAGAAGCTGCTGCTCGTAAACAAGCTCGTATTGACTCTGGAATTGACACGATTGTCGGACTGAACAAATATCGTCTGGAAAAAGAAGATCCTATCGATATCCTCGATGTCGATAATACTGCCGTACGTCTCGCTCAGATAGAACGTCTCAAAAAACTGCGTGCAAATCGTGACGAAGCCAAAGTTAAAGCAGCTCTGAATGCTATTACAGAATGTGTCAAAACCAAAAAAGGCAATCTGCTCGAACTGGCCGTTGAAGCTGCAAAAGTACGTGCATCACTCGGTGAAATCTCTGATGCCTGCGAAGTTGTCGTAGGTCGATACAAAGCTGTTATTCGTTCAATCTCAGGTGTATATTCAGCAGAAGTGAAAAACGACGAACATTTTGCTCAAGCAAAAGCATTGGTTGAAAAATTTGCCAAGAAAGAGGGACGTCAACCTCGTATTATGATAGCCAAACTCGGTCAAGACGGACACGACCGTGGTGCAAAAGTGGTTGCAACAGGTTATGCCGACATAGGGTTCGATGTCGATATGGGTCCTTTGTTCCAAACTCCGGAAGAAGCTGCTAAACAAGCTGTCGAAAATGATGTGCATGTGGTAGGTGTTTCTTCTCTGGCTGCAGGACACAAAACTCTTGTGCCACAAATAATTGCTGAACTGAAAAAACTCGGCCGTGAAGATATCGTTGTGATTGTGGGTGGTGTGATACCTCATCAGGATTACGATGCTCTATACAAAGCCGGAGCAGCTGCAATATTCGGCCCTGGTACTCCGATTTCAACGGCTGCCATCAAAATAATGGAAATACTTTTGGATGAATAAATCTAAATAAAATCTAAAATAAAAAACCTCTCGAATCCGAGAGGTTTTTTATTTACATGTATGATATGTTATTGATAACTAATATGACTCTTTTCTAATTATAAAGCGTAAAAATGTCGTACTGCCAATAGGGGAAACAACCAATCAACGTATGGTTCCAGGATAGACTTTCAATGCCTCTTCAAGACATTTGGCTGCAGCAAGCAAATCTTCACATTTCAATACATAGGCTATACGAACTTCATCGTGACCTAAATTCAAGGATGCATAAAACCCTGTTCCTGGCGCAACCATTACGGTCTGACCTTTATATTCGAAACTTTCCAAAAGCCATTGAGCAAAATGTTCCGCATCCTTAACCGGTAATTTTACAATAGAATAAAACGACCCTTTAGGCATCGGGCAATAGACTCCGTCAATATCATTCAAAGCCTTGACTATACAGTTACGCCGTTTTTCGTATTCGTCATGAACCTGTTTGAAATAACTTGCCGATGCATCTATCGCAGCTTCAGCCGCAACCTGTGCAAGATATGGAGGACATAAACGAGCCTGTCCCATTTTCAAACCTGCCTCTATTACCTGTTTATTGCGAGAGACCATAGCTCCCAAACGAACACCACACATACTGTATCGTTTCGAAACCGAGTCAATCATAATAACATGTTCATTAACGCCGGTAAGATTCATTACCGAAAAATGTTGATATCCGTCATAACAAAATTCACGGTAAACTTCATCGCATATCAAAAACAGGTCATGTCTCAGAACTATATCCCGCAACTGTTCCAATTCCTCCTTGGAATAAAGATAACCCGTAGGATTATTGGGATTACATATCAGAATAGCTTTCGTACGAGGAGTAATATGACGTTCGAACTCTTCCATAGGAGGCAATGCAAAATCATTGTCTATGGTGGAAAAAATTGGCTTGATATTAACCCCCGATTCTGTCGCAAATCCATTATAGTTGGCATAGAACGGCTCCGGAACAAGAACCTCATCGCCTGGATTGACACAAACACTCATAGTCATAAAAAGTGCTTCGGAACCCCCAACCGTAATGATCATATCATCCGGGGTAACATCTATGCCTACACTTTTATAATATCCAACTAACTTGCGACGATAACTTTCATTACCTGCTGAATGACCATATTCAAATACGGTATCCTGAACATTCTGTACCGCTCGTACCGCCTCAATCGGAGTCGGTATGTCGGGTTGACCAATGTTCAAATGATATACCTTAATGCCGCGACGCTTTGCTGACTCGGCATACGGTACCAATTTCCGTATAGGCGAAGGGGGGATATGAAGCCCCTTATCCGATAATATGGGCATAAAACAATATTTTGAGGTTAATTACTAGCCGGCAAAGTTATAAAAAATTTTATTGTACCTTTGTCTGTCATGAAATTATATCGGGGAAATAAAAAAAATCTTATTCTTGCGGTACTATTCATAATAGTAATCGGAGCCCTTCTGTCACGTGAATATAAAACAGCAGGACTTATCGTATCGCTAATACCTATCGGATTTTATATTGCTGTAAATACGCGTCGTGCTATCGCATATGTTATCCACCTTAAACGGATATCTTCTCGGCAAAAAATGAATGCATTATCATATATTATAATTACATATATATTTATACATGCTATTGTTACTAGCAAAATATATTATTTCATGCTATTGATAATGCTATCGATAGATTTTATTATAGAAGACAAACGAACCGAAAATAAATGATACGAACAGTATATATATATATAATCATTGTCGCAGCCTTATTATTGAACGGATGCGGAAACAATACAAAAAACAATGCTGCATCACTGGCTGGACTCGACACATTATACTATCCGGAATATGCTTCCAGATTTGAAATATACAAATACGGGGATCAAGGAAGTACGATATTAAACATTAAAAATCCTTGGCAAGGAGCTGAAAATATAAACAAATATCTATTCCTGTCACACAATGGAGAAAAAGCTCCTGAATGGTTGAATGCGGAAGTAATCCCTGTTCCAATAAAAAGTGCAGTATGCATGTCCTCTTCATATATAGCATTTTTGGATACTCTGGGAGCAGATAATATTATAAAAGGCGTATCCGGAGCCGGATTCATTATGACACCTTCTGTAACAAAACGAATAGATGAAGGCTCTGTTGTCGATGTTGGGTATGACAAAGGAATAAATTACGAATTATTATTAACTCTGAAACCTGATGTAATATTTATTTACGGTATTGCTGGTGAAAATTCTGCAATTACAGACAAATTAAATGAACTAGGATTAAAATATGTTTATATCGGTGAATATCTCGAGGAATCACCATTAGGCAAAGCTGAATGGATTATCCCGATAGGAGAATTTATTGGACAACGAAAGGAGGCCGAAACAATATTCGAAAATATAAAATCAGAATACATACAAGTTGCAAATATGGCAACCCAAAAAACTAATAACCGTCCTAAAGTAATGTTAAATTCTCCTTGGAGAGATTCTTGGTTTGTACCCGGGGACAGAAGCTATATGGTGAAATTAATTAACGATGCTGGCGGTGAATATGTATGTAAAGGAAATGATTCTGACCAAAGCCGCCCGATAAGTACTGAAACTGCATTCCTGAAAGTCTCTGAATCCGACATTTGGCTTAATCCTGGATCTGCAATGTCTATAAAAGAATTAAT
>CASFSC010000155.1 GCA_949296995.1 uncultured Alistipes sp.
ACTTTGGTATGGTATGGGAATATACCATGCCTCAAATAGGCATGAATAATTGCAGCTTCACCGGCAATTTCGTTATTCCGCCAAAAAGAGTGACGCCCCATTTCGTACATATCCTCCCAAGCATACGCCGATAATCGACCGTGAATAATCTTGTCGGTAATATCTCTGTTTTGAACGGCATGAACCCAGCCAAAGATTATTTGGTCGGATAAATCGCCCAAATATTCGGCATCGCCTATTTTAGGATCACAAATGATATCCTTCCTGAGGATTTCATCTCTCTCACAAATGCCTTTGATACCCTCTCTCAAATAGCAATTATCGTCATAGCCCAAGACCTCGCCATAGCCCTTCTCGATAAAAACATACTCTTTGTTTTTTATATATTGCACATCGCATGGCAATAAAGCCCGTCTATGTTCATTCTCCTTTTGGCTTATTACAAATCCGATTGTTCTCATAGGGATTCAATTTTTCAAATTTATCATAGAGCCCAATAATAAATCTGTTTCATCTAACAAGTTTGCATCGAAACCACTTGCCGGATAAAAAGTCATTTCACCGAACCAAATAACTCCATCTTGATTATATAAATCTACTCGCACGAATGGAATCCCTGTCGATAACCGTCCGGCCAGCTCAAACATCTCGTCTATACCCCGAGGCTTAGGTAATGTAAAACCTTCGGGAGCCTCTTTCCCCCGCTTGTTCAAGCGTAAAAGCGACCAAGCCCTATCGAAAAAATAAAACTTGGGACTGCCTATATTCCGATCGACACAAACCATTACACAATAAACATTCCCATCGAAACAGAAAAATTTATAATCGTCTAAATCGCCGTGTCCATCGGCCAAATATTCCTCGGCTATGATTCGGGGAGTAACATTTCTATACGGCCACTCTTTCGTTAAGGCATATATATCGCGCTGCATAGAGTAGCTGAGTTTCGACAATGCCGCCTGCTTATCAAACTGCTTTTTATCCCGGCAAATTACCACTCCTTCGCCTCCGCCATCATGTGTCGTTTTCAATACAAATTTATCGGGCAACCTATCGAAATCGATCTCTTCCACCCGATTCCACACACCCAATGTCGGTATAATATACTTATCCCCTATTACAGAAGCTACATATTTTTTGGCTTCGCATTTATCCACCATCGTCGTATATTGGGGATTGCGATCATATAATTTCAGCCACTGCAATTTTTCATTGAATGTTACCGGATTCTTCAAATGAAGGCTCTTTTTCATCATCAGAGAATAAACCAAGCGCAAATAAACAGCATCACTGTAAAGAAAATTGGTTTTCTTTACAATGGCCAAAAACAATTGGCGTGGCGAACATATATAGTTGATAACAGACTGCATACAAAATATAATTAAAGATATAAAATCTTATTCTTTCATACAACGCTTTGCGGTTAAATAAATCGAAACTCCTATCGCACCCCGCGTCAGCAACAATACAAGAGCAACCCCTATATAACTAAACTTGGGAACAAGTATCCAAGCTAAGATGAATCCGATAACAGACCACACCACGTATATGTTACGCATGAGATTTTCTTTTCCCACCAAAACCAAATAATTGGTTCCATAGGAGTTGGCAAGAAACATGAAAATGGGCGACAATGCCAATATGCGTATCACATACGCCGAATCCGAGAAATTGGGTGTTAAGAATATATCTACAAAAAGGTCGGCACAAAGGAACATCAACAGGCTCATAACCAATGCGATCACTCCCGTAATCTTTACATACACGCTATGTTTCTCCTTATGTCTCGCCAAGAAAGGGAAAAATGTACGGGAAAGGACTTGTGTCAACTGGTCTACAATTCCATGAAACTTTTCGCCTCCCGAATAAATACCCGTAGCCCCCTCTCCGCAATAGGTCCGCAATAAAATTACCGAGAAATTATTATATAAGTTTGGGACTATCAGACTGACAAACATATTTGTCGAAGATTTCAATCGGTTCACAATCGGTTTGATACCGGGGAATTTCACATATACCCCATACCGTTTTATCAAGATGTATATCGCAATTATTCCGCTTACCAAATAACCGCACGCAACCAAAAGGGGTTGGTATACATAATCGCTCTGTTTGCGAATGACGACAAATACCAATACCGTAAATATCAACTTCGACAAAACATTCAAAATCGTTATGTATTTCATATGCTCGAATGCCTGAAACAGCCATTCGGGAAATAAAATATGTCCGGGGATATATGCAAATGTCAATAGTAACAATAGCTCATACTCTTTCGAAATAGAAAATAGGGGCAACACCGAAAACAGCAGAACAAAGCAAATTACCATAAGGGTCAATTTCGAAAAAATCACCTCGCTGAAAATTTGAGAAACCACATCGATATTCTCCCGCGACCGGGCGGCGTCTCTGGTTGCCGTATAGTTAAATCCCCAATCAACGACAGTCTCCACAATTACAATCACGGCCGTAGCAAAAGCTATTGCACCAAACTTTTCCACACCTATCACCCGGGTGAGATAAGGCAATGTAATAAGCGGAAAAACAAACGATAAAACTTTAAGGAGCGACAAATAGAAAAAATTCCCTATCAGGCCCCGTGTATCCCGATTCTGAAAAAGCAATTTTATTTTCGACTTATCCAGCTGCATTATTCACCACAATTATACGACTTATGCCACGCTACGAATTCAGCCAATCCTTCGCCCAACGTAACCGAAGGCTTGAATCCGAACGTCTGTTCAAACTTCGACGAGTCGGCATACGTTTGGTACACATCGCCCGGTTGCATAGGATACATCTCCAATATGGCCTTTTTCCCCAAGTTCTCTTCCATGATATGAATAAAATCCATGAGAGGCACCGGATGCCCGCATCCTACATTATAAACATCGTATATATGCTCCTCTTCGCGATTATAATCTATCGCTTTTACCGTAGCTTCCACAATATCGTCGATATAGGTAAAGTCCCTCGACAAGTTTCCGTTATTAAAAACTTTTATGGGACGGCCTTCTTGAATTGCTGTCACAAAAAGCGAAGGAGCCATATCGGGACGACCCCACGGCCCGTAAACCGTAAAATACCGAAGTCCCGTCATGGGTATCCGGTACAGATGTGCATATACGTGCGCCATCAATTCATCTGATTTTTTCGTGGCGGCATATAAGCTCACAGGTTTATCGGTCTTGTCCTCCTCCGAAAATGGCACATGGGAGTTCATGCCATATACGCTGCTCGACGATGCAAATACAAAATGCTTCACCGGATAGTGTCTCATACACTCCAACAGATTCACAAATCCTATCAGATTACTCTCTACATAGGCATACGGATTCTCCAAAGAATATCTTACCCCGGCTTGGGCTGCCAAATTACAGACCTTGTCGAAACGCTCTGCTTCAAAAAGATGTTGCAGACTTTCTCGCTCCGACAAATTTATTTTTATAAACCGCAATCCGTTATATAAACGGCTTTGAACAAATACCTTATCTTGTATGGCCGACTTATCTATTCCCAACAAAGACAAACGGGAATATTTTAACTCTACGTCATAATAATCGTTGATATTGTCGAGGGCAACAACATCATCGCCCCGTTCTACTAACCTACGGCACAAATTACTGCCTATAAACCCGGCCCCACCGGTTACCAATATCTTCATACTATTCGTTATTCTTTTTCAAATATTTGCTCGGAATAAATCTCGTAGCTATTGCAAACAAATTTTCGAGGCGTATTATCACTCAATAAAAAAACGGCAATATATAACTATTCCTCTATCCCGATAAAACAGTCTACCAGCACCCGCATTCAGTTCCCTTATCCCTTATTTTTATCTTTTGTTCTTAAAAACAAGCCCTTTGCCGAGGTCAAAAATCGGCCGCAAGGGTTCCGGTTTTGATAAAACCCAATACCCTGGACAACCGACTGTTATCCTTCACAAAAAGCGAACCTCCTAACGAGTTTTGCATCCCTCTCCCTTGAAGACAGAGTTACAAATACAATTCGGAGACAAATATAATAGATATATACGGATAAAAAAATTATTTATTTAGTTATTATTACATTCTTTATCATTTTGATTTCATTAGGTTAAAATCCTCTATAACATTAAATCCGCTTATTCTCTATCCCAGGGAATAAGCGGATTTTTCATCTTCACTAAAACAGATAAGAAATAAGAACGATTTTTGTTTCTCAACAATACATCACAAAATTTTTAATAGAGAGGTTATTAGGGGACTTCTTAAAAGAGCACAACGTCGGTGGCAGGTGCAGGCTCCTCTTTCTGAGG
>CASFSC010000156.1 GCA_949296995.1 uncultured Alistipes sp.
GTGGAATAATATACGCTGTCTTTAGCTGTTTTGACATTGTTGTCTGCTCCGCGGTATTGTCCGTCTACATCGGCTATATTGTTAGGCTGTATGTAGAGGTGGTACATGGAGGTATAGAAACTTTCCTTTTGAGCATCCGTACCTTCTATTTCGACACGGCTGAGCAGTTCGTTCCAGGTGTTGTAAGTTGCCTGTTTTACAGCATCGAAATCCCATTTGCTGTTTTCTACGGCCATATTGTTTTTTGCTCCATCTATGCTTACGGTAGATACGGCAACTTTTATTTTCAGTTCTTCACCTTTAGGTATGTTGAATGAAAGAACGTAACGTTTGCCTTTTTCTTCAGGCAGCATTTCCAACTCTTTTTCGATTTTGAAAGGACGGTCGAATTCTATTACGTAGAACAACTCACGTTCGACCCAATTCTTCAGCGTACTGTGTCCACTTATGACTTTATCACTTTCAATATTGACACTTGCATCGAGAACGTGGTTTTTATATCCGTTTTCATCAAAAGTCTGCCCGTGCTGCAAATCTACCAGAAGACGTGGTTTTTCGGTATTGTACGTATATCTGTGCATGGCAGTATGAGCCGTAGCGGTCATTTCTGCTTTGACGCCGTATTTTGGAAAATCTACGGAGTAATAACCTGGCACAGCTTTTTCAGAAGCTTTATCGAAAGGTGCCGTTACAATTACGCTATCACCAGAGTATGGTAACAGCAGAATGTCTGCAAGGTCTGGACATCCTGTCCCGTTTATATGTGTTTGTGAAAATCCGTACATCGTAGAGTCCAGATATTCATATCCGCCACAATATCTCCAGTCGTTGATACCTGTGTCGGGGCTTACCTGTATCAGTCCGAAAGGATAAGTGGCACCGGGAAATGTGTGTCCGTTATTGATAGTTCCAATGAATGGGTCGACATATTGTGCCACATCATTGGTTTGTTTGATATTGTCCCCACATCCGACTAAAAGTGCTAATGCCGCAGACATGATTAAAAGCTTTTTCATAGTTTAGAGTTTATAGTTTTAATAATTTATTTTAATGGTAATTTGGAGATAACAGCTTTAATCGGTTTTTCACGAATTATGATTGCAATTTCGTCTCCTTCGGTTGAGTATTCCGGTTTAACGTATCCCATGCCGATTCCGACTTTATGGGTGGGAGACATGGTCCCCGATGTTACTGTACCTATTATTTCTCCGGTAGAAATATTGGCAATAGGGTATCCGTGTCGGGGAATTCCTCGTTCAACCATTTTGAACCCTACGAGGCGACGTGTAACACCTTTGTTTTTCAATTTTTCCATATATGCACGATCGATAAAATCTTTACCGTCGATGAATTTTGTTATCCAGCCTAACCCGGCTTCGATAGGAGATGTAGTGTCGTCTATGTCATTCCCATAAAGAGTGAATCCCATTTCGAGGCGCAGTGTATCCCTTGCTCCGAGTCCGATATTTTTCAAAACAGTGGCATTTTGTTTTGCTGATATTTCCTCAGCCGCTTTCCATAGTGCATTCCACAGTTTATCGGCATCTTCATTAGCTACGTATATTTCACATCCTCCTGCCCCGGTGTATCCTGTTGCAGATACTATTGCATCCTTTATTCCGGCTACCTCTGTTTTTATAAAAGTGTAGTATGTCATGTGTAGAACATCGGCAACAGGACACAATTTTTGGACTATTTCCATTGCCTTTGGAACTTGAATTGCTAATTGTGCGATTTCGTCCGATGCATTATATAACTCTTTTCCTGGCGTCAATTCGAATTTTTCACCTTCCTTACACAAATGTTCCCAATCTTTTTCGATATTGGCGGCATTTACCACGAGCAGATATGTCTTGTCTTTGATGCGATAAACAAGTATATCGTCGACTATTCCTCCATGACCGTTAGGCAGAGTCGAATATTGTATTTTACCGTCATATAATGCAGCTACATTGTTTGTTGTGACATGTTGTAAAAAATCGAGTGCTTTTTCACCTTTTACCCATATTTCGCCCATGTGGCTTACGTCGAATACGCCTGCAGAATTGCGGACCGTATTGTGTTCATCATTTATGCCGCTGAATTCTATGGGCATGTTGTATCCTGCAAATTCGGACATGCGTGCCCCGTTTTCGATGTGATACTTTGTAAAAGGTGTTGTCTTCATTTTTTATATGGTATTGTGTGTTACAATATTATCCTTTGCCAATTCCGATATTTTTTCATTTGCAAAGGTACTGTTTTCAATCTGTTCAAAAAATATTTTTGAACGGTTATTTTATATCTTGATTGAAGGCAGAAATGTTATTCTTCTTCTGTTATAGTGTATTCAATATTGTGTCTGTCGAATTGCTCCATATCTTCATCTTTAACTCCTGACTTGATGAAATCTATGGCTTTGTCATGGTCGTTGAGATACATCCTTTCTCCCTGTGAATATTGTTCGTTTACTATGGATTGTGACGGCTTCCAATATGGAGTTGTTATGGATGCCATATCAATCAGAGTGTGGAACATTATACCGGTAGTAGCAGGAGCGTGGCTGTGTTCCAGGGCCATTTCATATTTATCCCCGAATCTGTGTATATATTCGGATGAAAACCATGCGAATGCTGCAACATGCAGTTGGTAATATGTCGGAACTGGAGAGGCATGTAAGAACCTTTTGCGTGAATCGTCCATTATGTCTTCTCCATGATCGGCAGTATAGAGCAGCGCTGTACATGCATGTGTGCTGTCCAAAATGTTTATAATTTCATTCAGTACATAATCCGTATATAGTATACTGTTGTCGTATGCATTTACGACAGCTGCCCTGTTACGATAATTGACCGCAGGTGCTTGGTCAGGAGTGAATTTTGCAAATTCCCGCGGATAGCGCTCTGAATAGTTGAAATGAGAACCGTATGTGTGCATGATAACCAGCAGATTGGTCGTGTCGGCATTTATTGTTTCGCGCAGGGCCGGCAACATGTTCCCATCGGGTTGACTGATTGACAAAAGCTCATTTTCTTTAATATTTATATCCACACGACGATCTGCTTCTTCCGAAAAATAATCTATCAGAGACCTGTTTGATACCTGATTGGATATGTAAATTGTTTTGAATCCAGCTTCTTTGAATGCCGTAATCACGCTCTTACGTTCATAAATGTCGTTGAAGTTTTCGGCTGATACAGGTGCCAGAATTATAGGTACGCTTTTGTGTGTGGCATTGGCTTGTGTTAGCATATCATAGAACGGAACGAGATTTTTGCGCGTTTTGAGCAATGGATTGGTTTCCCGTTCATATCCGAACATACTCCATGACGCTGCACGTGATGCTTCACCTATTACCAGAACGTAAATTTCTCTTTTATCGGCTTTTTGTTCTTTTATTGCATTGAATTTAAAGTCTTTCGATGTTTCCATATATGCCTTACTGCGATCCCATTTTTTCAGAGTAAGGTCTATATTATGTATTACATTGACAGGGAATACTTGATATTTTATGCCGAAGTCAGGTTCTCGTAATGCAGATATTCCTGCAAAAACAGCTCCTGTAAGGAGAAGTGTTGCCCCCCATGCCGCAGTTCTTCGGCGAAATATTTTTTCAATACCTTCTTTTATGATGCAGGAACGTACTGCAAGCACAATTAGAGGTATATATATAATACATACGAACAGTATTGAAGGCCATATATTTCTCAATAACTCTCCCGCCTCGGTAGCATTTGTCGTGAACAGGTTAGTGAACATATCTACCGCGATTATAGATCCTCCGAACAGGTACAGCAGTACGATTTGGAATGCCCCCAATATCATTAATGGTAACGATATGAGCATCATTATTCCCGGTTTGCGGGTTACTGTCATCAGCAACATGTAAAAAGCTGTAGGAAGCAGCAATGACGTCATAGTTGTTGTAAAGGAATATCCTTCCGTACATGCAAGAAGCAGGTTCGGGATCAACATAACGATTATGTATATTATAGCTATACCATCCTGACGTCCCGTCAAACGATGGAAAATCTTATTAGAACGCTTCATTTATGCTGAATAAAAAACCGTTTTCTTTTTTACCGAATCCGTAATCGAGACGGACGTTGACTCTTTTCTTAAATTCCCATCGATAACCTAACCCATAGTTTGGAAGAGTATGTGCTGGATTGAACTTATTGAAAGAAGGAAATATGTTTGCCGCCCCGACCCACACAGCAATACCATTTCTGCCGTATATTTTTTGTCGTAATTCCACCGTAGCTTCAATAATGTGTTTGTCACGGAATCTACCTTCATAATATCCACGCATTCGGCTCGATCCCCCCATTAGAGCAAGCATTGTCCATGGGACATTTCCATAGTTGAACATTCCATGCAGGTCGTATGCTAAAATTCCACCTTTCCATACCGGATGATAAGTATTGCCCGTAAATTCAGTACGACCAAAATTCCCCTTATTTCCTAAAAACATGGGGAAAAAGCGTTGTTCCAATTTTAAATACACACCATGATATGGGTTGGGTATAAAGTCCCTGGAATCATACATTATAAATGCTCCCACACCTGTATTTATATGCATTTTATCCTGTCCTTCCAAATATGCTATATTTGAAAAATCCTGTCCTTCAATATAGTTGAAACTGGCGTTCACTCCGATGTACATGTTTTGTTTTATCCTGTACATGTAATCTACTTTAACCTGATTTTGAAGACGCTTATATGATTCGGGCTTTGCATACATTCCTTGATCATATCCTATACCCCAGAATGCGCTTGGAAATGAAAAGAAATATGTATTATAATCTAACCGATGTTTACCACTGTTGAACAGAGTGTTTCCTCTTATTCCCAGCAGGTAGAATCCAGAAGTAGTTATATCTCCGAACAGTGAAACGTTCGAAGGGGGAATACTCAAATCATTTTTATCGACACGGAACAAACCTGCAGCAACGATTCCGAGACCTAATTTCACGTCACTTGAATAATGAGGGCCGCCTATTATACTGAAATCGATTTTTTTCGTTGAGGTTTTATCTTCGTTTGAATTGGCGAAATAGTTGTAGAATCGGCGGAAGAACCCAGGTTTTTTAGTTATACTGTCATTTCCCGTTACGTTATGCAATGTATCTGGTAAACTCCATGTGCTATCTATTTGCGATATTGTTATTGCAGAAGAGTCTCTCAAATTTGTAGAATCTTTTGTCTCAGATTGTCTTATTGTTTTTTTTGCTTCTGCAACATTTGCTTTGACACAAAATACCAGCAAAAACATTAATGTTATTATCCTCATAAGGCCTTGTCCTGATTAAGGTGGGGATATGTTTATTTATATTTATTAATTACATTGTAAAATTCGTCTATCTGATTTTGAGATAGTTCTCCTTTGCTTAGGAATACTATTTTACAATCTTTGTCTACAATAATCAGTGTAAATTTGTCATTTACGTCACCTAAGTTCCATGCATCGCGTAATGAATAATCAGGATCTGTATATATTTGAGCCCCCGTTTGTTTCACTTTTGAACGTATCATACTGCGCACGATCCCATTGGGAAGGAGGGGAGCATCCTTTAGATTTACTATGCCGAACGAGAAAATATTAGGGCTGTGAATCTGATTTTTTTCTAAATTTTCCCTGAATTTTTTGTTTTGGTTGCTGTGATCAGGATCTACATAAAATATAAGTAATACTTTTTTACCGAGTTCAGGAATATCTGTCGGTTCATTCTCACTGTTTCTGATTTTAGTTTGTTTTACTTTGGATCCGATTGTGGCAGTTTGTCCTGATACTGTATAAACAGCGATAAAAATCGCGATTATGCCAAGACATATTTGTTTGAAACACTTTACCATAGCTATAACTTTTATAGTGTTATAATTCTGTAGTATTCCTCCATTTTATCCCGTTAGTTACCGGTCTTTAGAAAGGTAAATTACGACAAAGATATGCAAAAAACATTAAGTTGTCACTTAATACTCTCTAAGTTTTTATTATTTTTTATAAACTGTATTGCAATGGTACCAGATATTGAAATTGAAATTTATGTTGTTTATTAATTCTTTTAGGATAAATTTGTATAAATAACATGAGTACATTATGCTTACAGCCATATTAATAGCATTGATAATCTATCTTGTCGTTGTTACCAGAAGTAATATCCGTCTTCCTCATCCAGGATTGCAGGCTACAGTGGATATATTCAAAATGGCGACACTTAAAGATGAACATGTTATAAGTATGGCTCGAGAATTTATCAATTATTCTGACCGAAATAATCAAATAGCTTCTTCTTCGGATTATCATGCCATGCGATTGTTTGCCCTGACAGATAAGTATGTCTCTATTAATGGTGTAAATTTGAATTTCAAAGTATATATGGGGTCTACCATTAACGCATTTGCAGCAGCAGACGGCAGTATAAGGGTCTATTCCGGATTGATGGATGTTATGACGGATGATGAATTGATGGCTATTATAGGGCATGAATTGGGGCATATCAGCAATAATGATACTATCGGTTTTATGCGTAAGGCCTATATGACGTCGGCAGCCAAGAATATGCTTAGTGCAGCAGGAGGAATAGTTGGGGAGTTGACCAATTCCCAACTAGGTTCGATAGCAGAACAGTTGGCAGGGGCTAAATTTTCACAAGGTCAGGAGTATGGTGCAGATGATTTCAGCCTGGGTTTTCTTATACGCAATGGTTACGATCCTTATGGTATGGCAAATGCATTGGATAAAATATCCAAGATAGCAGAGGCTGGAGGAGCGAAAGGCCATGATGTGGCTCAAATGTTTTCAACGCATCCAGATACATTACAAAGAGCTAAACGTATGCGTATCAAGGCATCAGCTTTAATTGGCAAATAACTGTTGAATAAAATTATATTTTGACCATTTGTGAGTTGTATCGTGGTTGTGATGTATTTAATGGTGCGGAGTCTTTTAATTTTATAATTGGTTATTATTTGTATATACTCCTAAATGCAGTTAATATTTTGATTATTATATTATCATTAAGAGTATTGTCCTGAAATATGATAATATCTTATTAAAGTATGAATTTTTATAGTCTAAATAGTTTATTGTATAATCGTTTTATGTGATGTTTTGAAATTGTAACTTCCGCTTAAATCGGCGGTTACATAATAGTTTATATTAAGTATAACAATAAAAAAGACCCTCGTTAAATCGAGAGTCTTTTTTATTTTTATAAGTTAAAAATCTTAGTAATTATATCCAAGCTTTTTACTTGCAGCATAACTGATTTTCAAAGCATTTGCTTTACGCAATTCTTGTTTTACGTCAGTTATGTCACCCATAAGTGAATAACGGTCTGCTTTCAGCACTACAGTCATAGCATTTCTTTCATCTTCTTTAAGTTTATCTCTTTCAGAGGCGATAAATTCCCCAATTTGAGAAGCGGTACGGTAACTGTCATTTAATTGAATACGAGTATTTGTACCGTCTTTAGCTTGGCGGGAATCAATCGGCGGACCGATATAGATATAACTTGCCAAAGATTTCTTTTCAAGCTTATTTACTTCAGTTGCTTCCGGAAGTCTGAACTTTACTATCAGTTCTTGTTCACGCATGGTTGTAACCACCATGAAGAAGAACAATAGCATGAAGATAATATCCGGTAGAGATGCGGTGGATATGGGAGGTACTCCTTTTTCCTTTTTTTTCTTCATTACTGCCATACTACTTTCCTCCTATATTACGTGGTTCAGCTTCGGAAATTCTTTGGGGCACAGCCTTTGTAATAGCATCTTTTTGATTATCTTCCAAATCAGCAAATGGTTTGCCAAATTTAACAGAAGCAAGTTCATCACGAATTTCATTGAATGCACGTGTCAGTTCATTCTGAACGTGTATATAAGTTTCATAACTTGTTGCCCTGTCATTTTGCAAGGATACGACACCTTTACTTACCGGATAATTTCCTATTAGCTCTATGTTTTGCACCTCTATTTCAGACATTTTTGGATCATTCGCTCTATTAAGGATATATTCTTTAGCTCTATCCTTAAGGTTATTGATGTCCATTGGAATGCCGTCTACCGCCACTTGGTTTGCTTTATTGATATAGACTTTCAAAATGTTACGCTCTTTAATATCTATACCTTCTTGATTCTGCGTGTAAGGAGGAAGCATTCGTTGAATACCGGTGTCAACATTCATAGTTGTAGCTACAAGAAAAAATATCAGCAGCAAGAAGGCAATGTCGGCCATTGACCCTGCATTAATCTCCTGTATTTTTTTACTAGCCATTGATTCAATTACTTAAAATTATTTTTTAAATACACGGCCGATTTCACCTACGATGATAGCAAGAATAGCGACAGTAAGTGCGGCATATGTAGTGTAAAGCCCCATGTCACTTAATTTCAAAGTGGCAGGATTGTCAAAAGTTATAACAGCAGTTGTAATAGGAGCGTCACTTGCGATAGCATAAGAAATACCTACAACAACAACTACGATAGCGAGGCCTATAAGAGTTTGTAAAGCTCCTTTAGGATTTTGAATAATATGTACAAGTGGGAACAGTACTGCTGCAACCACGGCTACTCCCAACAAGATGTATGCCCAGTCAAGCATAAGGGCCAACATCGGGTTATTCTCGTTATTGATATCACCTGATACGAAGAACAAGATGACTACCAATGCTGATATAGCCAGGAGTGCATATTTTAAAATTGATAAATATTTCATATCTGTTACAGATTATTTCTTTTTGTTGTATTCAGTAAGCATATCGACTAAAGTGATAGAAGAATCTTCCATAGATATTACAAGACCGTCGATTTTAGCGAGGATATAGTTGTAGAATACCTGAAGAATCACAGCAGAGATCAAACCAGCAAGAGTTGTCAAAAGAGCCACTTTGATACCACCGGCAACAAGAGTAGGAGAAACGTCACCAGCAGCTTCGATGTTATCGAATGCTTGAACCATACCAACAACGGTACCCATGAATCCCAACATAGGAGAAAGTGCGATAAACAGAGAGATCCAAGACAGACCGTTTTCCATTTGACCAGTTTGTACTGAACCGTAAGAAACTACAGATTTTTCAACTACGTCCAGACCTTCTTCATAACGGTCCAGACCTTGATAGTATATACTTGCGATAGGACCACGAGTACTGCGAGCTACTTCTTTAGCTGCATCTATACCACCATTTTTAAGAGCTTCTTCTACTTTTGCAATGAATTTTTTAGTGTTGATAGTTGCAAGGTTTAAGTAGATGATACGTTCAATAGCGATTGCCAAACCGAGAACAAGGCACAAAAGGATAGGAGCCATCCAGCCAGCACCACCTTCAAGGAATTTTTGTTTGATAGCCTGGTGCATAGGTTGTCCTTCAACATCAGTTTCAGAATTTGCAACAGCGACTTCCTCAGTCTGAGCCGCCGGAGCAGCATCTTGAGCAAAAGCGTTTACAGTACCAAGGCTAAACAAACCTGTAACTGCCAAAATCAAAAAAAGTTTTTTCATAGTTAAAGTTAAAATTAATTAGTAATTATTGTTTGTCAAATTTTCTGAAGTTTTAAGGTTTTCTAAAACTTTAGCCGCGAAATTTCAGTTTTATATTTTACAAAAATATCTTTCTTATTCTCTAAATCAAAATAAATTGACTCTTTTTTTAACTGTTTTTTTATTTTTTTGCGGAGAGAGCGGGATTCGAACCCGCGATACCCTTTTGAGGTATACACACTTTCCAGGCGTGCGCCTTCGACCGCTCGGCCATCTCTCCGTTCTACACAGGTTTATATCCCTTGTTTTAGTGTTGTCAATGAACTTCTTTTTTGTGGCGGCGTTTTGTGCTGTTAATGTCTGTAACGCCGTTATTTAAAATGTGTTACGGTATAATTACCATGACAATTTTTGCATTTCAGTTGCGAAATATACAAAAAAAATCGTTATGTAAAATAGTACGGCTTTATTTTACGGTTTGATTATACGATTTTGTCGGTTGAAATTTTTCTATTTAGAGTTGTCTATTTTGGAAAATAATCTTAATGCATTTGCCGTTGTATAATCTTCAACTTGTTTCTGTGAAATATTTTTTAGCTCAGCTATTTTTTCACATACCTTTATCATATATGAAGGCTCGTTTCTTTTGCCTCTGTAGGGGACTGGAGGTAAGTACGGATCGTCTGTTTCGAGAACGATGTCATTTATATCCATTTGTTTTATTATTTCTGGTAAAGTAGATTTTTTATATGTCAAGGGTCCTCCTATTCCGAAACAGAAATTGCCTCTTTGTTTTATATATATGTAATCTTCAAGTGTACCGCTGAAACCATGGATTATACCTTTGAGATTTGACCCTTTATATCGGTCGATAATCTCTTTTATCTCGTTCCATGCGTTGCGCGTATGTATTATGATAGGTAGTTCATATTCCAATGCCAATTCGATCTGAAAACACAATGCTTCTGTTTGTTCGTTTAAATATGCCTGTTCCCAGTATAGATCCAGTCCCGTTTCACCTATTCCATAAAATTGTGTTCCCTCAGGAGGGTTTTTCAGATAATCGGCAACTTTTTGAAGTTCCAGTTTGTATTCAGGATTGTTGTTTACTGATGTCGGATGTAGTCCCATCATAGGAAAACATATTCCCGGATGCAATTTGCTGACAATGAATAGAGCTTGGTCTGAATTTTTATCTATTGCCGGCATTAATATTTTTTTTATTCCCGCTTCATATGCCCGTTTTATTGTTTCTTCACGGTCTGAGTCGAATTGAGTATCGTATATATGTGAATGTGTATCAATAAGCATACGTCAGATTTAATATTTTATATACATTTTTCCCGGCAGAGATCGTATCGCCCCGCTGAATTCAAGATCCAACAGTAGAACTGCAATTTCATTGATCGGAATTCCACTCAAGTTACATAATTCATCTATAGATATAGTGGAGCCGGTTTTCATTAATGTTAATAATTGTTCAGTCTGTTTTTTTGAGAAAGTGTCTTTTTTATTTTGTATGGCACTATTTTCCCAGTTTTTTGTGATATTATACTGTTTATTGGCATTTTCCGGTGTATGTCTGTCTTGTTTTTGGTAATTTTCTGGAATTTCCCAACCTAATGCATTGGCAATATCTTCGGCACAACATACCATTTCTGCTTTTAAGGATTTTATCAGGTTATTTGTTCCTTGAGAATATATGTCCGTCATTCTTCCTGGAACAGCCATTACTGTTCTGTCATATCCGTGTGCAATGTCAGCTGTTATTAACGAACCTCCTTTTTCGGCAGATTCCACTATAAGTGTGCCGTGACTTATTCCCGCTATTATTCTGTTTCTCTGGACAAAGGCAGATCTGTCAGGATTTGTATTTGTGGGGTATTCACTTATTATCGCTCCTCCTTCCATAACCATTCGTCTTGCACTTTCGGTATGTCTCGGAGGATATATCTTATTCAAAGGGTGTGCAACTATGCCAACCGTTTTCAGTCCAGTATTCATTGCTGCGCGGTGAGCCGATATATCGACACCATATGCCAGTCCGCTTACAATTATTGTGTCAGGAAATATTTGAGCCAGTTCAGATATTATATCGTTGCATGCTTTTGCTCCGTATGATGTCATTTTTCGTGTTCCGACAACCGATAGCCAGTGAGGAGAATTTAGATCCGTGTCTCCTTTTACATATATTATATATGGATAATCGGCACATTCTTTCAGAAGTTTTGGATATTCTGGTGAATAAGAAGGTATAGCTCTGATTTTATGTTTTTCGATGAATGTTATTTCCTTTTCAGCTTCCTTGAAAGTTTCTTTACGATATATGCATTTTGCTATTGTTTCTCTGAGCTCAGCTTTTTGAGTCAATTCTTCCATTGATGCATTGAAAACGGCATCTGCAGAACCGAAACATTTCAATAGGTGCATTGCTGTTTTCGGTCCCACATTAGGAATCATTGATAGCGCGATGTCTTCGAGCAACATGGCGTTTTGTTGTTGTAATTTTTTAGAAACAATAATTTATGTAAAAATAATAAAATAAGCTTAAAATTCGGGTATTGAATGAAATTATTCTATAGTTTGCAAATTAATAAAATGTTGTTACCTTTGCAGACCGAACAAGGTCTGATGGCCGAGTGGCTAGGCACAGCTCTGCAAAAGCTGCTACAGCGGTTCGAATCCGCTTCAGACCTCAAAGAAGGCTTCTAAGTCGCTAATATGGCATTACTTAGAAGCCTTTTTTGTGGATGTAAATGGGTAATATTACTTTTTTTTATTTTTATTTATAATAGCCTTTAATTCATCTAAATTGGAAGAATCCTTTAAACGATGAATCATTCGATGACAGTTACTGCATAAAACGGCAAAATCATTTAAAGATAATTTTGTGTCTCCTTCATTGAGTGATGCAAAAGAAACTAAATGATGAGCTTCTATGAATTTTTTCCCTAATTCGCCGTATTTATCTTCAAAATTGAAATTACAAGCTTCACATTTATATCCTTTTTTTTCTTTAATTTTTAATGATAGTCCTCGTCTATCAAACATTTCGTGTAAACGACGTTGTTTGGATTCAATTAATTCTTCGGATTTAGAAGTTGCAGGACCTGATGAGTCGACTAATATTAAATTTTGATAATAGTGTAAAAAACGCCGTAAATCATTTTGTAGTATTTCTTCATCTGGAAGATTATTTGCATCATAATATACAGCTAATATATTCCCTTGTTCATATAATTTTGTGTCATGTATTGTACT
>CASFSC010000157.1 GCA_949296995.1 uncultured Alistipes sp.
GTCTTCGATAAGACACGAAACATCTTCACCCTTAGCGCTCAATCCGGACAGGTCATACATTACTGCAATAGCACGATTATACTTCGATGCAGCTTCAAATGCATCTATTTGCAATTTTGCAGATTCTCTACGTGTTTCAGCATTTCTTGTACGAAAAAAGAATCTCTGCATAAATACACCATCTACGCCATATTCCTGCATCCATTTAAAATGGAGGTCTACAGTACTTTTGTCATTGGAACTGAAAAATCTTGCAGTACTTCCATCTGCCAATTTAAGTCCTGTTGGATAAGTTTTTTCATACTCACTAACATCCGGCCACATATCGATACGTACTTTTGTTTCGTCCGGATAAAGCATACCTTTTTTGTCAGGAGAGCCGAACCATCCCTGATATCCTGCCATAACCAATCCTTTGTATGAAGGATAGTTGGTTTTTTGAGAATGTTTGGTACCTGCACTTACTGTAACGCTCGAAGCCAAGAAAAGCACAGCCAAACCTAAAATTACTTTTTTCATAAAGATTTGTTATTTGTATTAGGTTAATAAAATTTGCTATTTCATTTCAAATGTTCTTTGGCCAGTTCCAATATATGGATAAGAACCGGTTCCGTTAAATCGGTACCGCCGATAAATCCTGAATGAGAATAATAATCCCGTTCCCATATTTCATATTTAACACCATTTTCTTTAAGGGCATTTTCAAATGTACGTATCTGCTGAGGATCTACAAGAAAATCGCCGGTCGAATATGTTGCAAACACAAACGGAGCTTCACTTGTCACATATTTATAGGGTGAAGCATATTCTTTTTCACTGACAGAAGAGCCGAAATATGTTTCATGTTCTGCATTGGGAACAAAGCCCGGCATCACATTAGCTATGTCATAAATTCCATTAAATGTCATAAGCAGTTTTGTTCCCGGGGTACGCATAGCGGCATAAGAGGAGAGATGTCCACCTGCCGAATGGCCTGCAAAACCGAAATTATCTTTATCAAGATTCCATTCTTCGGCATGCTCACGAATATACTGAATTGCATCCTGAATATCTTGCCATGATGTCTCGAATGTGGCACCCTGAGGTATCAACGAATAGGATATTCGTATGCCAACTATTCCATGACTCGCAAGGAACGTAGACATCCCTTTATGTCCGTAAAAATCGCCGCCGTGCCAACCGCCGCCATGAATAAATATAACATAAGGGAATGGACCATCACCTGTTTTAGGCATATCAACCTCCAACTTCAAATCATACCCAGGACAATTTTTATACACATAGGTAGTGGTGGTAGCATTTGAAAAATCTGAATCTGTCAAGGTTTTATAAACAACGGTATATGGTTGGAACATCGCCGCAGGAGCCTCATCAAAATCAAAAACATTGAGTCTGCGTATCGTTGCCTCATCCTTTACTATGTATTTATCTCCGACCTTTTGAATGGCATGTCCATAAATATTATATCCTGCATCGACAGGTTGTGATGGTTGTTCATTCCCTCCGCCACCATTACCGCTATCGTTACCATTACCGCCTCCATTTCCTGTAGCAGTCGACTTTTCACATGATACCAACATTCCTACAACCATCAAGGCATATAATATATTCTTCATATTATT
The DNA here is from genome assembly GCA_949296995.1 of uncultured Alistipes sp. Taxonomy (GTDB): domain Bacteria; phylum Bacteroidota; class Bacteroidia; order Bacteroidales; family Rikenellaceae; genus Alistipes_A. Next base: position 1,623 of record CASFSC010000157.1, read on the forward strand.
AAGATTTTTTACAAACGAATTAAGACAAAGATATGTAATATTTGTTAAATATTAACACGAAAAGTCTGAAAATTCACATCTATTTTCGGTATATTCCGTAATAATTTATACCTTTGTTAATACATTAAGTTTTAATTAACATGAAATTTTAAGACTCTTATGAAAATCATATTGACCTTAGCATTACTATTTTTCGTCAGTATAGCCCCAGCACAAGAACGATTAACATTTAACCGGGACTTTTCTCCTGCAGAGGGGCTGGTTACACCAGAAGAAAATCCTGCACGAGAAGAAATATGCCTCAATGGAAGTTGGGATTTTCAACCGGTAGCAGTTCCTGAAGATTGGGTGCCTCGTGAAGGCAAAGCACCTGAACTTACAGCTCCTGAAGAAGGTAAGTGGGAAAACGTAAAAATTAAAATACCTTCGCCATGGAATGTAAACGAATGGGGAGCAGGAAGTAATGTCGGAGAAGGTACAAATCTCCCATATGCACCAAGCTCGGTATATTTTCCAAGTTATCCCAAATCATGGGGCAACGTAAAAATGGGATGGCTCAAACGAACATTCACCATTCCTGCATCATGGGATAATAAAAGAATTATTCTTCATTTCGAAGCTGTGGCAGGATATACCGAAGTATACGTTAACGGCAACAAAGTGGCAGAAAATTTCGATCAACACATGCCATTCGATGCTGACATAACAGATGCAGTAAACTTAGATGGGACAAACGAACTATTGGTAGGTATACGCCAAAACCGTCTGTTCGACAAAAAACACCCTGAATATAAATATTTCAACGCTGTATATGTTCCCGGTTCAAACACACATGATCTTGTTGGCATATGGCAGGATGTCTTTTTGCATGCAATACCTTATCTTCATGTGGACAACGTATTTATAAAACCATGGGTGTCCGCTAACAATTTGGAAATAGATGTGGAATTGACAAATACCTCTGATAAAAAAGAAAAAGTAGTCCTGGCAGGAGATATCCGTGAATGGATAAATCTTGCAAACCAAAATAACGTTCTCACTGCACCTGAAATAAGCTGGAAATTAGGCAATACCGCAATGAAAGTGACCTCTGAGGAGTTTATCATAATGCCGGGAGAGACAAAAAAAATTACAATAAAAACTCCTGTCGACGGCAAATTGAAACTGTGGTCACCGGCAACTCCTAATCTATACACTGCCGTACTGAATATAAAGCAGAGAAGAAAAACCATCGACACAAAAACTACTCGTTTCGGATGGAGAGAACTAAAAATAGACAGTTCATACTTTTACCTGAACGGAGAAAAAATACAATGTTTCGGAGACATACAACATCCTTTCGGAGCATACATATGTTCCCGTCGATTCGCATGGGCATGGTATAAAATGATAAAAGACTTCGGTGGAAATGCTGTAAGACCTCACGCACAACCATGGCCGAGAGTTTACTATGATCTTGCTGATGAAATGGGTTTGATGGTTTTGGATGAAACAGGTCTTTTCGGCAGTTCGATAGCTCTAAACCTCGAAGAAGAAGAGACGTGGGAACGTGCACAAGATCAACTGAACAGACTCATATTACGGGATCGTAACCATCCATCTGTAATAGGTTGGAGTGCCGGTAACGAAATGTTTGCCATAGCACTTCTCAACAAACCTCCTAAAGAAGTTTCCGACAAATGGGATCAAAGACTTATCGAGTTAGCATTAAGTCCAATGAAAGACAATCTCGATCCTACCCGACCTTTCCTGACACTCGACGGTGACCGAGATATGGGAGGAATGCTGCCTGTATGGAGTAAACATTTTGCTACGGGTCTCAGACTTGAGGACTTACCTAAAGATGCAAACAAACCGCTCATTGTCGGTGAATCAGGGGCTACTTATTACGGCAAACCAAAAGAACTATATCAATTCGTAGGGGAAGTGGCATATGAATCATACGAAGGTAGAAACGAAGGCCTTGCCGTAGATGTTTATCAAAATGTGCAACAAATGGCCAAACCTTTCCTGGCATATTATTCTCCATCTGAGGTATGTTGGTTCGGGATAGAACAGTTGAATCTGGGTTACAATGATTTCTCACGTCTTCCGAATGAAAATGATGGCGTATTTGCAGGCAAGCCTTATGAAGAAGGCAAACCGGGATACCAAATGGAACGAATACCACCGTACGTAACCACTTTCAATCCAGGAATAGATCCATCACTTCCTCTTTATAAGGAGATGGCTATGTACAAAGGACTCAAGGCTGCAATGTTAGACCTTCCTTCACGTTGGGCACGTTATACCAGACACACAATGCCGGCAAAACCGAAACTTAACCCTCCTACATATAATGAAGCATACTTTATCGGCAACATGGAGGATTCATTAGCTATAAAACTGACTAACATAGGTATAAAATTGAGCAATAATACAAATGCACCGCTCGTTATTATAGACGGTGAAACGCTTGACTCAGAACAGATTGCCAATGCCGCAAAAACATTTGAGAATAATAAACGCAGAGGCGGACTTATTCTGATAATGATAGCAAACAAAGATTTCGATCCGGAACTGAAAAGTTTACTTCCTTATGACGTTACAGTAACTACACGTACCGCCACAGCCATGGAAAACAACAAAAGCAGTAAATGGGGGAGCTATTTCACTTTACCGGACATATATTTTGCCGATGCACGTCCTGCTCGCAACAAAATGATTATGAAACAGGGATTGGCAGGAGAACTGGTATCCAAAGGCACAGTGGAATTGAAAGCATCCCGTACCGATTGGTCGTTATTCAATGACAATCCTGAAAACCGTAAATGTGCCCAGATATTGCTTTATGAACGCTTAATAAAACCCGAAGGTGCTGCCTTAATAAGTCTTGAAAACGGAAGAGGTACAATAGGAGTATCGACAATAAATTACAATATTGACGATAACGACACGCGCATTTTCTGGTCAGAACTATTCTCTGTAATGGGAATATCTCTTAATGCCAATGCAGGTTCTTCAGGTGTAGCACTGCCACAAAGACCTCATGATCTGCTTTTGGACGGACCGATTGACAAATAACATACGAACTTAATATTGACTAAACCAAATAAAAACAAATTAAAACTTATGAAAATCAAAAAATTGGGGTTATTGGCATGTGCAGGCATGATAGTAGCTGCTTCATGCGAGAAAGCCAATAACACAAAGACACCCGTTGACTATGTGAACCCTTATATGGGTAACATCAGCCATTTACTCGTGCCTACTTATCCTACGGTGCACTTGCCTAACAGTATGCTTCGTGTATATCCGGAACGTGCCGATTTTACAATCGACCAACTGCAAGGTCTGCCTGTAGTCGTAACCAGTCACCGAGGAAGTTCTGCATTCAATCTGAGCCCGACACAGGCCGAAGATGGGAAACTGCGACCCGTTATCAACTACTCTTACGATCTGGAACATATAAAACCATACAGTTATTCTGTATATCTGGATGATGATGAAATAGGCGTTGAATTCGCCCCTTCACACCAAGCCGGTATATATGAATTTGAATTCAACAAAGGTGATGAAGCCAAACTTATCGTAAATACCCGTAACGGACATATTCAAGCTACCAATAATGGAGTAGAAGGTTATCAGATAATTGATAATACTCCTACGAAGATATATCTTTATATGGAAGCACAGCAACCTGTTGTGTCCAAGGGTCTGCTGGTCGACGGCAAAGTGGACACCAACATTCAAGAAGCCGATGGACGTAACCAAGCCATAGTTCTCAATTTCGTCAATGATGTGTACATACTGAACATTCGTTATGGTATTTCACTCATCAGTACAGAACAGGCCAAGAAAAACCTGAACCGAGAGATAAGCAACTATGACGTTAAGGCTCTTGCACAGGCTGGACGCAATCTGTGGAATGAAACTCTCGGTAAAATCGAAGTCGAAGGCGGAAGCGAAGATGACAAAGTCGTATTCTATACATCGCTTTACCGCACTTACGAACGTATGGTTAATATTTCAGAAGACGGTAAATATTACAGTGCCGCGATATCCGGCGAAGAAGGAAAGATTATCGATGACGAAGGTACTCCTTTCTATATCGACGACTGGATTTGGGATACATACCGTGCCACCCATCCACTTCGTGTCATAATCGAACCGGAAATGGAGTTGAATATGATCAAATCATATATCCGCATGGCACAGGAAAATCGTGAAGGGTGGATGCCTACTTTCCCTGAAATTACAGGTGACAGCCACCGCATGAACGGTAATCATGCTGTCGCTGTTATTGCAGATGCTTATGCAAAAGGATTGACCGATTTCGACGTCGAAGCTGCTTTCAATGCGTCGAAAGGTGCTTTGACTGAAAAATCACTCCTCCCATGGGTACGAATCCCGAGCACAAGACTGGATAAATTCTATTATGAAAAAGGATATTTCCCTGCTGTTTTTGAAGAAACCAAAGATCCGGAACCTGAAGTACATTCTTTCGAACAACGTCAGGCAATATCGGTAACACTTGGAACATCTTACGATGACTGGTGTCTTGCACAAATTGCCAAAGCATTGGGCAAAGAGGATGATTACAAACATTTCATGAAACGTTCGCTCAATTACCGCAACGTATTCAACCCTGAAACTTCGTTCTTCCACCCCAAATATGAAAACGGAGAATTCATAACTCCTATAGACTACAGTTTCTCTGGAGGACAGGGCGGTCGCTACTATTACGGTGAAAACAATGCGTGGATATATCGTTGGGATGTACAACACAACTTTGCAGACCTTATAAAATTGATGGGAGGCGAAGACCAATTCATTGCCAACCTCGACAAAATGTTCCAAACACCACTGGGCAGAAGTAAATTCGCTTTTTACAGCAAATTCCCTGATCATACAGGAAATGTAGGACAATACTCTATGGCCAACGAACCTTCATTACATATTCCTTATCTTTATAATTATGCCGGTCAGCCATGGAAAACACAAAAACGTATTCGTGAACTGCTCAACCAATGGTTCCGCAATGACGTTATGGGTGTACCGGGTGACGAAGACGGTGGAGGTATGTCTGCATTCGTGGCATTCTCGCAAATGGGATTCTATCCTGTTACTCCGGGTATGCCTGCTTACAATATAGGTAGTCCTGTATTTGACAAGACAACAATAAATCTTCCGAACGGTAAAAAATTCGTTATCGAAGCTAAGAACAACTCTTTCGATAATAAATACATACAATCGGCAACTCTAAACGGTGTGAAATGGGATAAACCTTGGTTTACACATGATGACATAAAGGATGGAGGCAGTCTTGTTCTGGTTATGGGACCTAAAGCTAATAAAGAATGGGGTAGCGATCTTAAAAACGTTCCGCCCTCAGCTGAAGTAGTCGAATAGATCATTGGTGAAGAATAATATCTTAACTGAAAATACAAACAAAAAGCACACTCGAAACAGTGTGCTTTTTGTTTTAAGTATAATTTGTTTTAAGTATAAAAGGACATTTTTTCGACGTAACAATATCATTACTATTAGAAAACTATATGGTAACAAACTATATTAAAATCATTGTCATGCTAAAACTGAGAAAATAGAATTACATTTTGTGTATTTTTATTTCATGAAATAAAACAGCATATCATACAACTTCCATAATCAATAATCCCGGGTTACATTCAGTTAGCACTTTTTTCATCTTATAAATAACTGTTAATTCATTGTAACCTTTTCTACATATTACTCCTGTTTGCATATTATCAAACCGACATGTTTAATAAACTGCATCGCACATAAAATACAAAAGCCGGGCCCACCTGATGGGCCCGGCTTTTTAACCTTAAACACGCTATACTAAAGTGCAATATTGAGTATTTCAAACGTAATCACTCCAGATGGAACCTTAACATCGACTTTATCTCCTTTTTTCTTACCCAAAAGAGCTTTTGCAATCGGTGTCCCAATAGAAAGTTTTCCTTCTTTCAAATTAGCCTCATTTTCAGATACTATCGTATATTCGACAGTCTTATTGGCAGTTATATTCTTAAGTGTTACACGTGTAAGTATCTGTACACTATCGGTATTGATACGGGATTCATCCAATATACGTGCATTTGCCAGAGTCGCTTCAAGTTTAGCTATACGCATCTCCAGCATCCCCTGAGCCTCCTTAGCTGCATCGTATTCCGCATTTTCAGATAAGTCTCCTTTATCTCGTGCCTCAGCAATGGCTGCCGATATAGCAGGACGCTCAACCGAACGGAGGTGTTCAAGCTCACTTTTTAACTTCTTATACCCTTCTTCGGTCAAATGGATAATATTTGATGCCATAATTAAAATAATTTAAATAAATATCACGCTAAAAAACCAAAAAGAAAGAATCCCGACTCGTGTTAGGAGTCGGAATCCTTCCGTTTTATACAAAGATAGCTATTTAATTTGAATTTCCAAATTCCAAATGAAAAATTAAAATATGAAATTCTCATAGGATATTTATATTACAATATCAATCCTAGTGATAATGGGAATGTAATTTATAACCAAAGAATTATTATATTTGATATCAAACGAGCTCTGAAAAAACAACGGACAAACATCGATTGTAGCACCCATTTTTTGCCATCTATTGATATATACTAACTATACGATGACAAATTATAAGGTATTATTTGTTATTCGCTTTTCAGTTTTCGCTATATTTGATAAATAGAAGTCGGTCCGACATGGTCAAATCTGAAAACTATGTTTTAATTTGTCTCTGCATCCGTCTTTAGTTATATTTGTAAAAAATAAATAAACACCGCATGTCCAATATGTTGCTGTTTGCAGTTACCGAACATATAAAAGGCATTATAGGGGCTTTGTACGTAATATCGGTTATCGTCACGATAATTATCATTATACATGATAAACGGGATCCCGTAAAGGCTCTTTCATGGATCATTGTAATTGCCCTTCTTCCTATTGTAGGGTTCATATTTTATATCGTTTTCGGACGAAATCACCGTAAGGACAAACTGTTCAATAGGAAAGAGGTAAAAGATATGGAACAGTTCGAAAAATTGATAAAACAACAACTTTACGACATACATAACCCTACCCTGCTCCACAAAAGCGAAATAGACAACAACCGCGATATTATAACCTTACTGCTCAACAACAATAAATCGCTCCTGACGGTCAATAACCGACTAAAAATTCTAAATAACGGGAAAGCCACGTTCGATGAAATAATCGACGCTCTGAAAAAAGCACGTACGTTCATCCACATGGAATATTATATCATAGAAGATGACAAATTAGGAAATACCATAGCCGACATTCTTATCGAAAAAGCAAAACAGGGCATAGAGGTGCGGGTAATCTATGATGACGTCGGAAGTTGGGGACTAAGTAAAAAATATATTAAAAGATTAAGAAATGCAGGTGTAGACATACGCTGTTTCATGCAAGTGGTATTTCCATGGCTTACGAGCAAAGTAAATTACCGTAATCACCGTAAAATATTGGTTGTAGACGGAGAGATTGGATTTACAGGAGGAATCAACATTGCGCAAAGATATGTCGACGGACTGAAATACGGAGAATGGAGAGACACTCATCTTAAAATCGAAGGAGATGCTGTCAACATGTTACAAGTAGTATTCATAACAGACTGGCTATTCGTAAGCAAACAACAGCTAGCTCTTCCTTCCAAATACATAGTCAAAACAAATGTCAAAAGCGAATGCCTCGTACAAATAGCAACATCAGGGCCCGATTCACATTGGGCATCCATAATGCAGGCATTTTTTGCAGCCATAACTCATGCCCAAAATCATATATATATATCATCCCCCTACTTTACCCCTAACGAAGCAATACTGACTGCTATAAAGGTAGCTGCGCTAAGTGGGATAGATGTACGAATAATGATTCCGAGTCGTTCGGATTCAAAAGTTGTATACTGGGCGTCACGTTCATACATTGGAGAACTAATCGAAGCAAATGTAAAAATATATCTGTACAGAAAAGGATTTAACCACTCTAAATTGATAATGATAGACGGACAATTTGCATCGGTCGGAACAGCCAATATGGATATGCGAAGTTTCGAGGATAATTTCGAAGTATCGGCTATAATTTACGATCGGGACGTTACCAAAGAGTTGGAAGCAAAGTTTCTCGAAGATCTGGAACAAAGTCGTGAAGTCACTCAGGAATATTGGGATACACGGCCTATTCTACACAACATTTATGAAGGATTTTCAAGATTGTTCAGTCCCTTATTGTAATAATAACGATTAGAATAATATTTTACCATATTTTTCATACCTTTGAAAAATAAAATAAAACTCGTACAAGATGAATATCAAGAAAGTTTTTTTATTTACAGCTCTTATAGCTGCAATGACATTGACCATAAATACGGCATCGGCCGGAACAGGGGGAATTAAACTGATTCAATTCGGGATCAAAGGAGGTATTCATTCCGGAAGTCTTAAAATGCTGAAAAATGATGTGGCAGGAATATTCTCGGCTGATGAAAAGGTAGGATACCAATTCGGTATTATGTCGAGAATTAATCTCGCCGCAATATATTTGCAACCTGAATTGGTATATTCGGTAACCAATTTTACACTTCATACCGAAAATGATGCTTCAGGCAAGGCATCAGTAAAAAATTTCGAACTCCCGATATTGGTCGGTGTCAAAATACCGTTTATCAGAATATATGCAGGACCGGTATTTAACCTTATGAACAATACAAGCAACAAATCAATCAAAAATTCCACTGCCGCAATAACTACCGATTTTATAAAATCAGCTGTAGCTTATCAAGCTGGAGTGGGTGTAGATCTATGGAAATTTAACATTGATGTTCGCTATAACGGACAATTTAAGGCTCCAAAACAAACAATATCGGTTGGCAATACACAAGCTCAAGAAATAAAAACAAGATTGAACAGTTGGCAACTTAACTTGGGATATTTCTTTTAATGAACGAAAAAATAATACAGATTGAGGGAATAGACCCTACGGAACTCTACGGAAGTGCTAATGCATATATAGAACACATTACGGCCAAATTTCCCTCGTTAAAAATAGTAGCTCGTGGTTCCGCGATAAAACTTGCGGGTGATGAGACGGAGATTGCTCGATTTGAAAAAAGGTTAAATGACCTTATAGAATACCACGCAAAATACGGGCACCTGTCAAAAAGCGTAATTGATCAAGTGTTCGACGGAGGGATGCCTCAACCTGACCATGCCGCAGACAACAATGTGATTGTATATGGCAATAAAGGAAATATCGTAAGAGCACGTACGGTAAACCAACAAAAACTGGTTAACCTATATCAAACAAACGATCTGTTATTCGCAGTAGGTCCTGCAGGTTCCGGAAAAACTTATACGGCAATAGCTCTTGCTGTACGTGCGCTCAAAAATAAAGAGGTAAAACGTATAATTCTGACTCGCCCGGCAGTAGAAGCAGGTGAAAAATTGGGATTCCTTCCCGGCGATTTGAAGGAAAAACTGGATCCATACCTGCAACCGCTTTATGACGCCCTCCACGATATGATTCCTGCCGCAAAACTTGAAAAATATGTCGCAGAAGGAACCGTACAAATTGCACCGTTGGCATATATGAGAGGGCGAACACTCGATAACGCTTTCGTGATATTGGACGAAGCTCAAAATACAACGATGTCTCAGATAAAAATGTTCCTTACAAGAATGGGTAAAAATGCCAAATTCATTGTTACAGGCGATGTCACCCAAGTAGACTTGCCTCACAAAGAAGATTCCGGACTTATGCCTGTTATATCACTTTTGAAAAAAGTAGATGGAATAGGATTCGTGGAATTCGACAACAGAGACATTATCAGACATCATTTGGTAAAATATATTGTAGAAGCATTCAATAAATCAAACAAATAAAAATCGACAGTTATGGCTAAGGCAGTAGTAAAAACCGATTTCAAATTCGATGGTCAAAAAGATTTATACGTCGGTAAAGTTCGCGACGTTTACAATATCAAAGATAAATATCTCGTAATGGTCGTTTCGGACCGTATTTCAGCATTCGACGTTGTACTTCCCGAAGGCATTCCCTATAAGGGACAAGTCCTAAACCAAATAGCATCAAAATTTCTCGATGCAACAACTGACATATGCCCAAACTGGAAAATAGCTTCGCCTGATCCTATGGTAACGGTAGGTTATCGTTGCGAAACTTTCCCTGTAGAAATGATTGTCAGAGGATATTTAACAGGCAGTTCATGGCGTGATTACAAAGCCGGAGCTCGTTCTATTTGCGGAGTACCCCTTCCTGATGGAATGAAAGAACATCAGCGTTTCCCTGAACCCATTGTAACTCCTACCACTAAAGCTGAACAGGGAGCTCACGACCAAAACATCTCCAAAGAAGAGA
>CASFSC010000158.1 GCA_949296995.1 uncultured Alistipes sp.
GATGTGATGTTGTTTATGGTAAAGTTCAAACTTTTATTTAATGGTTATACCTCAAAATATATACAAATATTGACTGAATGAATATAATCAGATTTTTATGTTTGTAGCTTTATAATGTTAAAATGATAAGAGGCATTGCCATATAAATGAATTTCCCATGGCATCTGTTTCATCCCATATTTTTTTAACCAATTCCTTGTCTCCCTGTATTGGCGGCATGCGGTGCTGTTCTTCTTCAAATGGAATGCATTGCCCGATCTTGGGATTGTCGAGTCTGTTTCCCATCCCATAAGGTTCCTTTTTTTGTATGGGCTTGTTTTGTACAGGTTCGTTTTCGTCTGCCATTTTGAGTACACCGTCGGAATATACTCCAAATTCACGGGTAAGATCAGTTAGCAGTTTTATTCGTTCGACAGTCGCATCGTTCTGGATAATGGCGCTGCAATCCATGATATATCCACCCTCGCATGCAACTTCGTTTATAATTCGTTTTACACATTTCCTCAGATCATCTTCTGAACCGTACGACATCAATGTATTAGGAACGCCTCCGCTGATACAGAATTTGTCTCCTATCACTTTTTTCGTTTTGAAGATATCTCCTGTGTCGACATGGAAAACTATACTTTTCTCCGGCAGGTCACGGAAACTTTCCAGATGCCAGTCCCAGTTACCTTCGCCGTAAAACAATGTCTGGTTCCCATGGCTCCAAAGTTCTTCGATGATGGGTTTGACAGTGGGCCAATAGTGGCTTTCGAACTGTCCTGCCGATACAAAAGGTATACATCCCCGGTGCATCCAATAGCCTATAGGCACCTGTTTAAGCGGATCGGCAGTTGTCTTTGCAACGTTATACAGATGAGGCATCAATGCTTCACAGGCTTTCAGTACCTTGTCGGGTTGTGTTATCATATCCATCGTAAGCCCTAAATATCCTCTGAGTTTGTCTCCGATTATATCGAACGGAGCTTTGAAAATACCCGATATTGAAGAAGGCATTCCACAAACATTTTTCAGATAGTCGAGGTGTGGACCGTAAGCATTGAAATAATTGGCCATTGCCATTGCTCCTTTTACAAGTGCAAGGTTATTCCGGTATGTGGCAGCTTCTCCCAACGGACTTATTTCGGTGGATACTCTTGGCAGCCATTTGTTGTAAAGAAAAGCAGTGGGATCGTCTATTAATTCATCATATTCATCTTCTTTCATGAATGATTCTTCCTCAGCCGGTTCTTTATATTGAAAGCCGACGTCTGAGGGAGTGTCGATACCCGGGATTGTATAATAACGCAGTCCTATTGCTTGAGTGAGTCCTGTCCAAACGTAGACCATATTGGATACTATTGCATCCCAATCGAAATCGCGGGCACATGCTTGCACAGCTTTGAAAGCCAGATTGTAATCATGTACTACATCTTGGCATGTCAGTCCTGCATATTTAGCAGTAAATTCGGCTGCAAACGGACGTATCGGAATACGATCAGGTTTTTCATTTCGCATGGCGGTCATATAACGGCTGAGACGTTCGCGATAAAGTTGTTGAGGAGTGGCCATAACAGTGAGTTTTAAGTTAGGACGTTTGATTTATAGACACATATATAACAAATATAAAAATTTTACTTTAAAAATTAAATATCATATGATTATATTGTGTGTAAAAATAAAGCCTTCCTACATCTGTGCAGGAAGGCTTATTCTATGAGATTGTTTATTTGTATTATGTGTTCTTTTTATCTATTGTCTTTTATTTTTTTCGAAAAGGAAATTTTTGAAATCATTAAAATCGGCGGATAGTTCTATCGAAAGTTTTTTCCCTTTCATAAAGTTGGCCAGTCTCGCCGGAATTGCTACTTTTTCATGCGTAATCGATTCGACCGTTTCAAGGAATTTTGCAGGATGAGCCGTTTCGAGGAATAGTCCAGTCTCTTCTTCTTTGAGCCCATCTTTAAGTGCTTGGAATCCACATGCACCGTGAGGATCGAGCAGATAACCGGTACGTTTGAATGTGTCAGCGACAGTGTTGCGTATTTGATCGTCACTGTAACGATATCCGCTGATTTCCGCTGTAATTGCTTTATGTGAATTGTCATACAGATCGAGTATACGTGCAAAATTGCTCGGATCGCCTACATCCATCGCATTGGCCAGCGTTGCGACAGATGCTCTCGGCTTGTATTCGCCTGTATTGAGGTATTCCAGGAATATGTCATTGCTGTTATTTGCCGCGATGAAACGTTTGATTGGTAATCCCATCCGTTTTGCAAATAGACCTGCGGTGATATTTCCGAAGTTTCCGCTCGGAACGCATACCACGATATCTCCTTTAACACCCTTACGTCTCAGTTGTGCATAACCGTTGAAGTAGTAAAATGCTTGAGGAAGAAAACGTGCAACATTTATGGAGTTTGCCGATGTAAGTTTCATGGCAGCATTAAGATCTGCATCCATAAAAGCACTTTTTACCAGCCTTTGGCAATCGTCAAATGTCCCCTCTATTTCAAGTGCAGTGATGTTTTGTCCCAATGTGGTAAACTGTTTTTCCTGTATTTCGCTGACCAAACCTTTGGGATAGAGCACTACGACATCAATTCCCTCAACTCCTAAAAATCCGTTTGCCACAGCACTTCCCGTGTCACCCGAAGTTGCAACCAGAACTGTTACATGGCGTTTGTCATTCTCTTTGCTGATGAAATATGATAACATGCGGGCCATGAAACGTCCTCCCACATCTTTGAATGCAAGTGTGGGACCGTGGAATAACTCTAATGAGTATATGTTGTCTTCAACCTTGACTACCGGAGTGTCGAAACTCAAGGTGTCGCAGACAATCTTGTCAAGGTCTGCTTTGGGAATGTCCTCTCCAAAAAACGCTTCGGCAACTGTCGTTGCGATTTCGTGAAAATTTTTATCGGCAATAGTGTCGAAAAAACTTTGAGGCAGTTTTTTTATCTTTTCAGGCATGTACAATCCTCTGTCCGGAGCAAGTCCTTGTACTACTGCTTCCGCCAATGATACTTCAGGGGCATTGTGGTTTGTACTGTAATATTTCATCTTATTATTTACTCTTTTTTATCAATTCGTCCATAAACTGATCGCCATGCAGAAGCCCATAACTTCCTTTTCGTACAGAATATTCGTCATATACTTGTACATCATCGCCTTTTTGAGAATCAGTCCGATAGATGACAAATGGAATAGGGGCTGATATGTGAGTACGTTTGGCACATGGGGTAGGATGGTCGGGC
>CASFSC010000159.1 GCA_949296995.1 uncultured Alistipes sp.
GATGGCGTGATGATTGGCAGGGCAACGTATGGCCGACCATGGATATTTCATGAAATACGCCACTATTTGGATACAGGGCAGGAATTGCTTCAGCCTACTGTGCGGGAAAGGGTGGAATTGGCAAAATTGCATCTGGCTAAATCTCTCGAATTTAAAGGTGAAAGAGTAGGTGTCCTTGAAATGCGTCGTCATTTGTCGTGTTATTTTAAGGGGTTGCCCGATTTCAAACAAACTCGTTTGCAGTTGGTTACGCTGAATGATCCAGATGAAATTGTCAAAATTCTCGATTATATTGCTGAAAGATGGAGAGATTTCGATACTACGCGGATTATTCCTCAACCTTTGTCGCATGATGTTTGATAAAATTATTATTTTTGCCTAAATACACTATATCTGTTGTGAATGGATATCCGTAATGATAGAGTAATAGAAGACGAACAGACTCCGGTTAGAGAACCGTCACGTTTTGAAAAATTCGTGGGGCAGATTCTTTCGGGCAGTTTCCTTACCAAGGCAGAGGTGCGTCGTCAGTATCCGTATATATTTTTTATGGTACTGCTGATGTTCCTTTACATAGCCAATGTTTTCCATATTCAGAAACTTCACCGTAAAAGCGACCGTCTGACTGAACAGGTTAAGGAGTTGCGTTCCCGTTCTTTGACGACGGCATCTATGCGTATGATGTCTACACGCCGCAGCGAAATAGTGAAAGAACTCGAACGCAGGGGAATTCCTGTACGGGAATCTGTCGATCCCCCTCGTATTTTAGAGAGATAAAAAGATAATATGTGATATGGCGGAGAAGAAGAGGGATATAAAAAAGTCTATTTTGACGAGGGTGCGTATGCTATATCTGTTTATGTTCATGTCGGGTATAGCCATAGCAGGTAAAATCCTTTACTTGCAATACGGCCCTGAAGGGGAAGAACTGCGCAGTAAGGGTGAACAAATTAGCTACGAAAGGGTTACTATCCCTGCCGACAGGGGTGATATTTTGGCAAACGATGGCAGAATACTTGCCACATCGATTCCCATGTATGATATACGTATGGATTTTGCAGCGCAGGGTTTGGCAGACTCTGTGTTTAACAAATATGTGGATTCTTTGGCATACTCTCTTGCACAATTTTATGGTGATAAGAGTGCCGCTGCTTATAAAAATAAACTTGTAACGGCTCATAAAAACAAGAAAAAAAACAGGTATACTCTCATATCTCCTCGTCGAATAAATTATATAGAGCTACAAACCGTAAAGAAATTTCCGATATTCCGTTTGGGACAGAATAAGGGAGGTTTTCTTCCCGTGCAAGTCAACAAGAGATTATTGCCGCACGGTTCTATGGCATCACGTACTATCGGAATGGTCAATGCATCCGGTACAAAAGTAGGTATAGAAGGCGCTTTCGATACTGTTTTGAAAGGTGTGGACGGTAATGTTATGATGCAAAAAATATCAGGTAGTTTTCGTATACCTGTTCCTGATGAATTGAGCGTGGAACCTGTCGATGGGATAGATGTTGTTTCGACCATTGATGTAGATGTGCAGGATGTTGCAGAAAGCGCTTTGCGTAAGCAACTTATCGATGGTAATGCCGATTGGGGTACGGCGATATTGATGGAGGTTGAAACCGGGGAGATACGTGCTATCTCTAATTTAACCAGACATAGTGACGGAAGTGTTTATGAAGATTTCAATTATGCCATAGCACAAAATCTCGAACCGGGATCTACGATTAAGTTGGTCTCTCTTCTGACTTTGTTGGATGATGCTGGAGCTTCTATGGATGAAGAGATCGATACCGAGGGAGGTAGGGCGATGGTCGGACGTTCCCGTGTAGTCGATACGCATAATTATGGAACTGTAACTTTGGAGGAGGCATTCGAAGTCTCTTCGAACATCGGATTTGCAAAAATTGTAAATAAATATTACAAGGATAATCCGAAAAAATATGTTGACCATTTGCGTGAAATGGGAGTCGATAAACCGTTAGAGTTGCAAATAGCGGGAGAGCAGGCTCCTGTTTTAAGATATCCCGGAGAAAAGTGGTGGGACGGGACTACTTTGGTGAATATGGCATACGGATATGCTTTGAGATTGACTCCCTTGAAAACGCTTTCGATATATAATGCTGTTGCCAATCATGGTAAAATGGTACGTCCGATATTTGTGAAAGAGTTGCGACAGTATGGTCAAACGTTACGTACTTATACGACGGATGTTATGGTGCCTCGTATTGCGACCGAAGCCACTATTGAAAAGGTGCAGGCGGCTATGCAATATGTGGTTGAAGAGGGTACGGGACGTATATTGAAAAATCCGAGGTATAAGGTGGCGGCCAAGACGGGAACGGCCCAAATAGCAATGGGACGGAGCGGTTATACGGACAGATTCGGGGGGCGTCATTATCTTGCTACGCTTGCAGGTTATTTCCCGGCCGATAAACCGAAATATAGTTGTATAGTCGTTATGAAGACGTATATAGGTCCCGGACGAAAAGGTGCATATTACGGAGCATCGTTGTCTGGCCCTGTTTTTAAAGCGATAGCGGATAGAGTTTATGCGCAGAATACTTCATGGCAAACTCCGGTTTCGAAAATAAAAGAGAAAGTAGATGAACAGCCCTCTTTGAAAAGTGGTAATATGCAAGAAATGCGTGCTGCCGCCCGAAGATTTAAAATAGATTATGAAGGAGGAGGTCGTGGTGTCGAATGGTTGAGTTTACAAACGGACGATTCGACGGGTGTACTTTATACTCCTGTTGATGAAACGAGCGGTAAAGTGCCTTCTGTTATAGGGATGGGACTCAAAGAGGCTCTGTTTTTGTTGGAAAGAGAAGGACTTGTAGTGACATTTACCGGAAGGGGTACTGTCAAAAGTCAGTCCATCAAAGCAGGAAGCGACGTAGTGCGGGGGAATATGATATCTCTTACACTTGGTACTTGATATTTTTTTATTTTCATAGGACAATATTCTTTGTTATTGCAATGCATTTTTGTGCCATTTAAAGGCTAATAATTGATATAAAAATCTGTGAGCATTCGGGTAAAATTTTGAATATTTTTATCAAAATAATCTATTCTTATAATATTTTAGTTACAAATGAAATAGATTGATTAGCCTGAGTTTATTTTTTACTGTTTATTATTATCATTAAAAATTATTTGGCGAAAGATTTACCAAACATATGTGATACGATACATATTTTATTAATAATAGAAAGATTGTATCTGTTATTAAAATTCACGAAATTGATATTATGATGCAATTTATTGTTATGATGATATGTTTTATCTTATAAATTTTTAATTTTGCAAAAATTTAGATAATTGCATAATGGCTATAATCAGGTATTTAGTCGCTTTTATTCTCTTTTTGTTGTTGGTTTGTATACTGACATATATTCCTGTGCCGGTTTATAAGTTTCAGGAAGGTGCTCCTTTTGCCGGAGAATATATTTATAATCCATACGAAGGTATCGACTCGACAGCTTGGCGAAAAGCCAACTTCCATGCTCATCAAAAAGAAAAACCTGCATGCGATTATACCGTTGAAGAATTTTTGGATGCATACCGTAAAAGCGGATATGATATAATAGGTCTTACAGACCATCAGCATATCAGTCTCGAATACAGCGACCGTCAGGGATTTATTCCTGGATATGAACACGGATTCAATGTTAACCGACATCATCACTGTCTGTTGGGGGCCGATAAAGTGTGGTGGAGGGATTTCCCCGTTATGTTGACACAATCACAGGCGCAATATATAGTCAAAAAACTTAAACCTCAGGGAAAACTGTTAGTGTTGAATCATCCTGGACAGTTGCGTATTGTGGATCATGATATTTATAGTCGTCTGAGGGGTTATGATCTGCTCGAACTCAATCCTGAAAGGCAACCTGGAAGTATTTCATATGATGTGTGGGATCAGGCACTGTCCGAAGGAATTTATGCCAATCAGGTTTCCGATGATGATGCACATAGTATTTCTCGTCGCGGTTCATGGTTTCAGCGTAGTTTTACTATGGTTAATACGCCTACGTATAATGCTGATGATATTCTTGATAATTTGGTTAAAGGACGTAGTTATGGTGTCTTTGTTCCTCGCGACTTGAATATGTCTTTCGATCATCATCCCGATTTCCCAAAATTGAAAAATGTTACGTTCGTAAATGATACTATAACCGTAACTTTTTCCGAACCTGCTTCATCTGTTAAATTTATCGGGCAGGGAGGTAAAACATTGGCTGAATATGCAGATACATTGGGCGTTTCTGAAGCTCGGTATGTTTTTGCCGATAACGACACTTATGTCCGTACCGCAGTGGTATTTCCTAACGGTATAGAACTGTTTTTGAACCCATATGTGCGTACTCCTGACGGAAATGCCCCGTTGAATGTTTTCGATGGTAAGATAGATTATCTTATGACAGGAGTGAGTATGTTGGGATGGAGTGTTGCAGCGATATTTTTGATATATTTAATATTTAAATTGCTCCGCAGAAGGAAAAGACGCAACCGTAAATATTATGACCTTTACAAAGATGTACGTGGATTTTAGGTCGTCAGGCAATAGAGTCGTAATAAGTGGTCCCATATAATTCTTCATCGTTTTAATTTGTATTTCGATCCATAACAGGATTACCGCAATCGGGAAAATAATAATGATTATATATGCTTAAATTGTCAATAAGATGTCAATTAATTGGTGTCTAAATGTTACTTTTGTGGCAGTTTAAAATATACATTTGTATATTACAAATATTGTATTCCCATGTTAAAGGATCTGTTGAAGGATGTTGAGGTGATTTCCTTGGAAGGAAATACCTCTAAAAATATTGTTTCATTGGAGTTTGACTCCCGTAAGGTTAATGCAGGGACATTGTTTTTTGCAACAAGGGGAACTCAAACCGATGGACATAAATATATAGATGCCGCTATTGACAAGGGTGCTGTTGCAGTAGTGTGTGAAGAGCTGCCTGAAAAATTGCACGATGAAGTTACTTATATTCGTGTTGCAGATTCGACCGTGACACTCGGGCATATAGCTTCCGCTTTTTACGGATATCCCAGTCGTAATTTAAAGTTGGTTGGCGTTACCGGAACTAACGGTAAAACGACTACTGCCACACTTTTGTATGATATGTTCCGAAAAATGGGGTATAAAGTCGGACTTATAAGTACCGTTGTTTATCATATAGATTCCAAATCGATAACTTCCACCCATACCACTCCCGATAGTATCCGTATCAACGAAATGTTGGCTGAGATGGTAGATGCAGGTTGTGAATATTGTTTTATGGAGGTTAGTTCTCATAGTATCGTCCAGCATCGTATCGAAGGGTTGAGATTTGTCGGCGGAATTTTTACGAATATTACTCATGACCATCTAGATTATCATAAAACTTTTGCGGAATACATAAAAGCAAAGAAGATGTTTTTCGATAATCTTCCGGCCGAAGCATTTGCTCTCACAAATATCGATGACCGTAATGGGGCGGTTATGGTGCAAAATACAAAAGCCAAGGTCAATACCTATGCATTAAAATCTGCTGCCGATTATAAATGCCGTATAGTGGAGATGCTTTTCGACGGTATGTTGCTTAATCTTAATGGAGTTGAGGTTTGGGTGAAATTCTTGGGCCGATTCAATGCCTATAATCTTACGGCGGTTTACGGAGCAGCTTTGTTGTTGGGGGCCGATAAAAATGAAGTATTGCAAATTTTGAGCGAATTGCATTCGGTAAGCGGACGTTTCGAATATATACGTTCGGCAGATGATGTGACTGCCATTGTGGATTATGCGCATACTCCTGATGCTTTGGAGAACGTAATAAAAACTATAAATGAAATACGTACTCCTGAACAGAAATTGTATGTTGTAGTAGGGTGCGGTGGTAACAGGGATACGACTAAACGGCCCGAGATGGCTCGTATTGCCGTAGATAACAGTGATATGGCTGTTCTTACATCGGATAATCCCCGGCTCGAAGATCCTGATGCTATAATCGACCAGATGAAAGCCGGAGTAGATCCTCATTCCCGCTATATTGCCATTACGGATCGTCGTGAGGCTATTCGTACGGCTGTTATGTTGGCACATAGCGGAGATATAATACTTGTCGCAGGGAAAGGACATGAAAATTATCAGGATATAGGTGGGGTTAAACACCATTTCGATGATAAGGAAGAGATTGCCAAATGTTTTGCAGGAAGACAATAGAGTTTAAAAATTAAAACATAATAGAATATTGTAATGATTTACCATTTAGGAGAGTATTTATCGGAGCATTTTGATATTCCGGGGATGGGAATGTTGCAGTACCTCTCTTTCAGGGCTGCCATGGCTATCATTCTCGCGTTGGTAATAGGAATGGTTTTCGGTCGAATGATTATACGTTTCCTTCAACGTAAACAGATTGGAGAGGAGGTGCGTAACCTCGGATTGGAAGGGCAGTTGCAAAAACGTGGGACACCTACTATGGGTGGAATTATAATTCTTGCCTCTATACTTATCCCAATACTTCTTTTCGGAAATCTCTCAAATATCTATGTTATATTGATGATTATTTCGACAATATGGCTCGGATTGATAGGTTTCTTGGATGACTACATAAAGGTTTTCAAAAAGAATAAAGAGGGACTTAACGGTAAATTTAAAATCATCGGGCAGGTAGGTCTCGGAATAATAGTGGGATGTGTCATGTGGCTCAGTCCGCAAATAGTGGTGAAAGAGAGACTGGATAAAAAAGTCCCCGGATCTCAGATTGAATATGTCGAAAACAGTGGGGCTCGCAGTGCCGTTTATGTGACTCCTGCGGAAAAAAGCGTAAAAACAACAATACCTTTTGTGAAGGATAATGAATTCGATTATCATTGGCTTATCCCTGATGGTAAACATAAAGATGTTTTGGGATGGCTGGTGTATGTGTTTGTAGCAATATTTGTCATATGTGCCGTTTCTAATGGTGCTAACCTGACCGATGGTCTAGATGGACTTGCTTCGGGAGTGTCGGCCACTATTGTGGTCGTTTTGGGGGCATTGGCTTACCTTTCGGGTAATATAATATATGCCGATTATCTCAATATAATGTATATACCTGATAGTGGTGAATTGGTGGTGTTTGCCGCAGCTTTTGCTGGCGCTCTGTTGGGATTTATGTGGTACAACTGTTATCCCGCGCAGGTATTTATGGGAGATACGGGCAGTTTGGCGATAGGTGGGATAATTGCGGTTTTTGCTCTGCTTATCCGTAAGGAACTTTTGTTGCCGATATTATGCGGTATTTTCTTTGTTGAAAGTCTTTCTGTAATAATACAGGTGGCATATTTTAAATACACAAAGAAAAAATATGGTGAAGGTCGAAGAATATTTCTTATGTCACCTTTGCATCATCATTATCAGAAAAAGGGATATTTCGAATCGAAAATAGTTGTGAGATTTTGGATCGTGCAGTTATTGTTGGCTGCAATTACACTTGTAACACTTAAAATCAGATAGGTATGTCACGTATTGTAGTGCTGGGTGGAGGTGAAAGCGGTGTCGGAGCCGCAGTTTTGGCTAAAGTCAAAGGTTTGGATGTATTTCTTTCCGATAATGGAAATATATCTGCAGGATATAAGTCGATTCTGGAAAAATGGAATGTGCCGTATGAGGAGGGAAAACATAGTGAAGAACTCATATTGAATGCTTCGGAAGTTGTGAAAAGTCCCGGTATTCCCGAAAAGGCGCCTATGGTCAAAGCTGTAAGGGAAAAAGGCATTCCCGTGATATCGGAAATAGAGTTTGCTGGTCGTTATACTGATGCTAAGACTATATGTATAACAGGGTCTAACGGTAAGACTACCACTACGACATTGATTTATGAAATGTTGAGACAGGGAGGCTTTAATGTGGGACTTGCCGGTAACATAGGCGAGAGCTTCGCATTGGCTGTCGCAACTAAAAAATATGACTGGTATGTTATAGAGTTGAGCAGTTTCCAGTTGGACGGTATGTATGATTTTAAAGCTGATATAGGGATACTTATGAATATAACGCCTGATCATCTTGACAGGTATGAGTATAAATTGCAGAATTATGTGAACAGTAAGTTCCGCATATTGCAGAATCAGGGCAAGAATGATACTTTCATATATTGTGGCGATGATCCCATTACGTTGCAAAATATAGGTAGATATGAACTTCCGATGGAAACTGAACCTTTCAGTGTGAAAAAACGGGATGGACAGAAAGCGTGGTTGGATAATGGAATAATACATGTCGACGGTGGAAGTGGAGAGCCTTTTGTAATTAAAACATCGGAATTACAGATAAAAGGAATTCATAATACTTATGATGTAATGGCTGCTACACTTGCGGCATTGAAGGCTGGGGTGGCTCAGGACAGTATAAGTAAAACATTGAAAGGGTTTGCCGGGGTTGAACATCGTCTTGAACCTTGCGGTGAAATAGATGGCGTTTTGTATGTCAACGATTCGAAGGCTACAAATGTGGATTCTGTTTGGTATGCATTGGAAAGTATGGAACGTCCGGTGGTGTGGATTGCAGGGGGAACCGATAAGGGTAATGATTACGGAGCCTTGGATAGCCTGGTAAAACAGAAGGTTAAATCGCTGGTATGTATGGGCGTTAACAATGAGAAACTGAAAATATTCTTCAGTGGAAAAATTCCTGTTGCTGATACCCATTCACTGGAAGAGGCAATGTCCGCAGCCGTAAAAATGGCAGTACGAGGAGATGTGGTATTGTTGTCTCCGGCGTGTGCAAGCTTCGATCTGTTTAAAAACTATGAAGATAGAGGGGAGAAGTTTAAAGCATGGGTAAAAACACATGCTAAATAATAGTTCCATTACTATTGTCTATTGTAGTATTGTCGTTACGACGCTGATTTTAATAAGTTGAATATGGAACAGGAACAAGGGCTCAAACCTAAAAGTATATCCGAAAAGATTTTCGGAGGGGATGGAACTCTATGGATTATTATTGTGTTCCTTGCCATAGCCTCATTGTTAGTTGTATATTCATCCACTGCCTCCATGGCTTATCGTAAAGCAGGAGGAGATACTTCGCATTATTTCTTTTCACAACTGAAATTCATATTGCTGGGTTTTGCCATTATGGTTGTTGTGCAGAGATTTAATTACCAGAGGTATATGCGGTTTGTTATGGTTGCATTTTTAGCTGCATTGGCATTTATGTTGCTTACTTTTGTTATTGGTGTCAACCTTAACAGCGCATCGAGGTGGATACGTATACCGTTAATAGGTCTTACATTTCAGCCCTCTGATTTCTTGAGAGTTACATTAGTGGCGTTGTTGGCGCAGCAGCTCGCAAAACGGCAGACGGTAATAGATAAAATACCGATATTACCCGCGCTTACTCCTGCCGGATGGGGTAAGAATCCTCGTAAAAATATGGACATACTGACCAAAACGACAATTCCTCTTTTGGGTCCTATCGCCATTGCGTGTGCTACCATATTCTTTTCTAATTTTTCAACTGCTGCCATTACGTTTTTTACATGTTGGGTGATGTTGTATATAGGGAGAGTTAAAAGCCGTGAATTGTGGAGACTTGTCGGAGTTATCGTAGTGGCTATGGCTGTCGTTATGACGGTTATGATTACATTTAAAATAGGACGTGCAGAAACGTGGGTCAATCGTATTAAAGATTTTGCAGGAATAAAGACGGAACAGGTTGATGACAAGGATGATAATTTACAGCGTGAGCAGGCTGAAATAGCAATAGCTTCTGGAGGAATCATTGGTAAAGGACCGGGTAACAGTACCCAAAGATCGAACCTGCCGCATGCCTATTCTGATTTTGCATATGCATTTATAGTCGAGGAATACGGTTTTGTGGGAGCCGTCGTAATTTTATTCCTTTATCTGTGCGTGTTTTTCCGAGGTATTGTAATTTTTCAGCGGTGCGGTACGGCATTGCCGAGTTTTTTGGTCTTGGGGCTG
>CASFSC010000160.1 GCA_949296995.1 uncultured Alistipes sp.
TTACGTAGTCGCGTTTGCCATTTTCGTAGTCGTAAACCTGCTCTATTTTTCTCCTCAGTTTCAGGGTGAATCTCTTCCTCAGCACGATATGTTGCAATATAAGGGAATGAGTCAGGATATACTTGAACACAGAGAAAAATATGGCGAAGATCCACAGTGGGAAGGAAATATGTTCGGTGGAATGCCTGCCTATCTGATCAATCTGAAATACGAAGGGACGATATTGAAAAGTGCTGCACGTGTTTTCTATTTTTTGGGTGAACCTGCCGCACTGATATTCATCGCAATGTTTTGTTTTTATTTGATGTTGATGTGTATGGGTATTAACCCGTGGTTGGGAATAATACCTTCGCTCGCATACGGATTTTCTACATACTTTTTTATTATAATAGGGGCTGGACATATAACCAAAATGGTTACGCTTGCATTTATCCCTTTGATGTTCGGAGGAATATATTATACCTTCCGACGAAATATGTGGGTGGGTGCATCGATAACGGGAGTCGCCGCAGCTGTTACGATAGGTGCAAATCATCCTCAGATACTTTATTATTTCCTGTTTATTTTCCTGGCATTTTGGATCAATGAGCTGGTAATTGCATATAAGGGCAAAGCAATGAACCATTTTGCCAAATGTACAGGATTGCTTGCATTGGCTGCCGTATTGGCGATAGGAAGTAATGCCGGAATGTTGTGGTATGTAAATCATCATACCAAAGAGACTATTCGCGGTGGAAGCGAACTTACTGCAAAGGGTGATGAAGCACATAGTCAGAAAGGTCTTGATCTTGACTATGCTACTGCCTGGAGTTATGGCAAAGGGGAAACGTTCAATCTGTTGATTCCTAATCTGTATGGAGGGACTTCATCCGGAGGCTTCGATTCCGATGGGGAGGTGGCGCAATCCCTTACCAAGTATAATGCACGTGGCATAGCAACCCAACTGCCTGGATATTGGGGCGATCAACCGATAACCTCAGGACCGGTTTATATAGGTGCTGTAGTAATGTTGATTGCTGTATTGGGATTGTTTGTATTGCAGGGGCGTATGAAATGGTGGCTGTTGGTGGTCTCTCTGCTCGCAATATTCCTCGCATGGGGTAAAAATATGATGTGGTTTACGAAATTGTTCTATTATTATGTCCCTATGTACAATAAATTTAGAACGGTTTCGATGATACTCGTAATAGTCGAATGGTGTGTGCCGGTACTTGCTGCTGTAACGTTGCAACAACTTTGGACTAAACAGATAGATAGGGCTCGATTCCTTAAAGGACTGAAATATTCTACTATAATAACAGGAGGTGTCGCGTTGCTGTTTTTGCTGTTCGGGGGAACGTTACTCTCATTTTCGGGAGCAAACGATGCACTTATGCAACTGCCTAATGATGTTATTTCTGCTATGATGTCGGAACGTGCTTCCATGATGCGGGCCGATTCTTTACGAACGCTTGTCTTTGTTCTGCTTACAGCAACTATATTGTGGCTTTTCTATAATGAAAAAGTTAAAAAGACCCTGTTTGTAATAATAATGGCATTGCTGGTTACGGCAGATATGGTCCCTGTGAATTTGCGTTATCTGGGGCATGACAAATTCCAGGCAGGAGAGGCTAATACACCTAAACCGACATCTGCCGATCAGATGATACTGCAAGACAAGGAACCTGGATTCCGAGTGTTGAATTTGACTGTTAGTCCATTCCAGGATGCGACCACCTCATATTTCCATCGTTCGGTGGGTGGATATCATGGCGCAAAATTACAACGATACCAGGATTTGATAGAACATCATCTTTCGAAAATGAATGAGGGTGTTATCAATATGCTTAATACCAAATATTTAATAGTGCCGGATGACAAGGGAGCGCCTGTCGCCCAACTGAATCCTGAAGCAAATGGAGCTGCATGGTTCGTCGATTCTATTATAGTAGTGCCGGACGCCGATGCTGAGATTGAAACCTTGGGAACTATTAATACCCGTACAACAGCTGTGGTTGATGAAAAATTTGTATCGCAGATAGACGGAGTACAGTTAGACTCATCTAACGATACGCTTCCTGATTTTATAAAGATGACTGAATACAGAGTGAATCTGCAGCATTATGAATATACCTCTTCGGAAAAACGTGTAGCCGTATTTTCCGAAATATATTATGATAAAGGTTGGACGGCTTATTTGGATGGAGTGGAGGTCCCTTATTTCCGGGCAGATTATGTTTTGCGAGCAATGACATTGCCTGAAGGATCTCATACTGTTGAATTCAAATTTAAAGCTCCCAATTATGAACAACTTTCAATAATTACATGGATATCATCGTTAATCCTCATTGCAGGAGTTATCGTAAGTGTTATATTAGTGATAATTTTGAATAAGAAGCATAAAGAGAATGGCGGCGGACGAGAATAAAAAAATAAGACGGAAGGTCAGAAATGCTTATATTATATCTACTATCAGTATAGCTCTGGTACTTTTTCTGTTAGGAACAGTCAGTTATTTGATATTTGGAGCGCTTAATGCGAGCGATCAGTTGAAAGAGAGTATGACCATAAATGTTATGCTCAAGGATAGTTTACCGCAGGAAGAGGTTAATCTGATACAAAAAAAATTATCTGCACATGTAAATGTAAAAGAGGTGAAATTTGTCTCCAAAGAACAGGCTGCCGATGATTTTAAAGCCTATATAGGAGATGATTTCGTTGAGTTCTTACAGCAGAATCCGTTGCCAGACTCATTTGAAATCACACTGAATGCCGATGCCTCGGATAAAGATGTGATATCGGCTATGGAAAATGAAATCATGACATGGCAGGGGATTGATGAAGTGGTCTATCAACGCAATGTGGTAGATCAAATAACCTCCAATCTCAATAAGTTCAATCTTGTATTGTTGGTATTCGGAGGAGCATTACTGTTTATTTCTCTGATACTTTTGAATAATACAATACGTGTCACAATATTTTCGAGACGTTATATAATAAATACGATGAAATTGGTTGGGGCAACACGCGGATTCATAATGCGTCCTTTCTTGCTGAACAGTTTGTTGCACGGATTGTATGCAGGATTGATAGCGTCTGCAATGTTGGTGCTCATGATAGCAGGTCTTAATGAGGGTCTGCCTGAGATTTCATTTGTCCGCAATAATTTGCAGTTATTGATTATATTCGCCGGAATGATCGTGGGAGGAATGCTTATATCATTGTTGTTCACAACTTTTGCCGTAAGTAAGTTTATCCGTATGAATTCCGGTAATATTTACATCTATTAATATATTTTATCAATATAAACTTTATTAGAATGTCAAAACAGGGAAAAAACAATCAAGGCAGTAATATGGGAAATGGTGATAAATCACAATTCCCTCTGACCATGACCAATTATAAACTTATGGCAATAGGTGTCCTTATTATTATCGTAGGCTTTATTCTTATGTCGGGCGGAGGGAGCGACAATCCCAATGAGTTTAATACCGATATGTTCAGTTTCAGACGTATAACTCTTGCTCCGATCATAGTCCTCGGCGGTTTTGCTTTCGAAATTTATGCAATAATGCACAGATCAAAAAAAGATAAAGAATAGAACATTATGGAGTTGTGGGAAGCTATTGTGCTCGGTATAATACAAGGACTTACAGAATTTTTACCTGTATCGAGCAGCGGACATTTGGAATTGGCGAACGCTTTGTTCGGAATCAAAGAAAGTAATAATTTAGCATTTACAGTCGCTGTACATGGCGCGACCGTTTTAAGTACTATCGTGGTTTTCTGGAGGGAAATCGTACGAATATTGAAAGGCGTCTTCCAGTTTCAGATGAACAATGAAATGCGTTTCTTTATAAACATTCTGGTATCTTTAATCCCGGTGATGATAGTGGGACTCTTTTTTAAAGATAAGGTTGAGGCTTTGTTTACCTCCAACTTGCTGCTGGTGGGTTCCATGTTGTTGGTTACAGCAATATTGCTTACGCTTTCGCAATATCTGCCTAAAAAAAGCAGACCACTTAATATCAGAACGGCATTTATGATGGGTGTGGCACAGTCTGTTGCAGTTCTTCCAGGCTTATCTCGTTCCGGGTCGACTATCTCGACCGGCTTGATTATGGGGGCTAAACCTGAAGATGTTACTAAATTTTCATTTCTTATGGTACTTATTCCCATAATTGGAATGAATTTTTTAAATATAATATCCGGTAATTTCGCTGCAGAAGAAGGAGTGGGTAGTATTAATATCATAGCCGGGGCTATTTCTGCATTCGTTTTTGGAACATTGGCCTGCAAATGGATGATAGGAATAGTTAAAAGAGGTAAACTCGTTTGGTTTGCTATTTATTGCGCAATAGTCGGACTTAGTTCTGTATTATACTCCGTTTTATGAATTTAAGCAGGGATTTGAATTTCCCCGAAGGATATGTATTGCCTGTAAATAAACCTTTGGGATGGACATCCTCAGACGTTGTCCGTAAAATGCGAATTATCCTGAGGCATCTGGGGTATAAAAAAATAAAGGTCGGACATGCCGGAACACTTGATCCTCTTGCGACAGGTGTGCTTTTAATATGTATAGGCCGGGCGACCAAACAGGCTGAAGCATTGCAGGCTGAAAAAAAGGAGTATCTTGCCACGATTGCGTTTGGCGCTACGACTCCGAGTTATGATATGGAGCATCCTGTCAATGAAACTTTCCCATACCAACATATCACGCGTGAAGCTGTCGAAAAGGCTCTTGCCGAAATGATAGGAGAACAGTTGCAAGTTCCCCCATTGTATTCAGCCAAACAGATAGATGGAGTGAGAGCTTATGAACATGCACGTAAAGGCAATGATATAGAGTTGCCTCGAACTCTTGTCAACATATACGATATGAGATTGGAGAGTATGGGGCAAACAGGTGCGGAAACCGTCAGCAGAGTGAAAACCGGAGCTTTGAAGTATGAAGGTGCAGAGCCTGAAGTCATATCGGTTGATGAATTGCCTACAGCTACGATACGTATTTCTTGCAGTAAAGGAACATATATCCGCTCCATAGCCCGTGATCTCGGTGAAAAACTTGGAAGCGGAGGATTTTTAACCTCCTTGACTCGTACGCGGAGCGGTAATTTTTCATTGGAAGAGTGTTATTTTTTGGAAGATGTGGAAAAAATATTGCTCTCTGTGAAACAAATCTGAGTTTTTTACGTATTATATTTACTTGTTTTTTCGACAAAACGTTCAAATTTAATATAATAGTATGAAGCTTTCGCAGTATAATTACAGTTTTTCGCCCGATATGCTTGCAAAATATCCGGCAGAAAACCGCGATGAATCGAGACTTTTGGTCCTTAACCGTAAAACGGGGAAAATAGAACACAAAATTTTTAAGGATATAATTGATTATTTTACCCCGAATGATATTTTAGTGTTTAATAATACGAAAGTTTTTCCTGCCCGCCTTTATGGCAATAAAGAAAAAACAGGAGCAGAAATAGAAATATTTTTACTGCGAGAATTAAACAAAGAATTGAGACTGTGGGATGTGCTTGTCGATCCTGCCCGTAAAATACGTATCGGTAATAAGTTGTATTTCGGTGATGACGATCTGTTGGTCGCCGAAGTTATAGATAATACCACTTCACGAGGACGTACCCTCCGTTTCCTGTTTGACGGTGATTACGATGAATTTAAAGCGACTCTCTATAAAATGGGCGAAACTCCACTGCCTAAATGGGTTAGACCTAAAGTCGAAGAGATAGATAAAGAACGGTATCAGACTATTTTTGCAAAGTATGAAGGTGCGGTGGCTGCTCCGACTGCAGGGTTGCATTTCAGTAAGCATTTGATGAAAAGACTCGAAATAAAGGGTGTCGGTATGGCTGAATTGACTTTGCATATCGGATTGGGTAATTTCAGAACGGTCGACGTTGAAGATCTGACCAAACATAAAATGGATTCTGAACAGATATTTATCCCTCAGGAAACGGCTGACGCAGTCAATGATGTCAAACGTAAAGGAGGAAAAGTGTGTGCTGTAGGTACTACCGTAATGCGTACAATGGAAAGTTCGGTCTCTACAGAAGGATTTTTGAAACCTTACGAAGGATGGACAAATAAATTTATTTTCGCCCCTTATGATTTTTCAGTGGCTAATTGTATGATAAGCAATTTCCATCTGCCTTATTCTACCCCATTAATGATGGTTGCCGCTTTTGCCGGTTACGATGCACTTATGGAAGCATATAAAGTGGCTAAAGAAGAAAAATATCGTTTCGGAACTTATGGAGATGCAATGCTAATTCTGTAAAAGTTGCGTTAATGGTTATATTTTCGTACATTTGTACGGTAATTATCTAATAATGAAAACAAAGGTAAAATGAGTAATAACAGGATTCTATATGTTTGTCAGGAGATAAAACCATATCTCCCTGATACCGAAATGTCGGTTTTGTGTAGAACACTGTTGCAGGCAATGCAGGAACGAGGGTATGAAATACGTACTTTTATGCCTCGTTACGGTGTTG
>CASFSC010000161.1 GCA_949296995.1 uncultured Alistipes sp.
GCATATAAGAAATTGGGTAAAATAGATGCTTTGGTTTTGGATTTGCGGAATAATGGAGGTGGGTTGTTGGATCAGGCCATTGATTTGAGTAATTTCTTCCTCCCGCGAGGATCGGTTATCGTTTCGACTGAAGGCATGAGAGTGCCATCGGATAGTGTCGTTGCCGAAGAAGATGGCCCTTTTACTACAGGAAAAGTTATAGTTTTGACTAATGAATCGTCTGCCTCGGGAAGTGAAATCGTTGCAGGTGCCATCCAGGATTGGGATCGTGGATTGATAATAGGCCGTCGTACATTTGGAAAAGGGTTGGTGCAGCGGCAATTCCCATTTCAGGACGGTTCTGCCGTACGATTAACCATTGCGCGTTATCATACGCCTTCGGGACGTGTGATACAGCGTCCTTATCAGATGGGAGCCAAGGATGCATATTATGAAGAGTTCGAAAAACGGTTGTCCGAAACCGATACGGGTGTAGAAGATTCTACAAAAATGTATAAAACATTACGTACAGGCCGTACGGTATATGGTGGAGGCGGAATTTTCCCTGATGTTTATGTGCAAATTGATACCACTCAATATACCCCATATTGGGGCAATCTTGTCCGCAAGGGTGTGATAACTGAGTTTGTTGTAGACTATATGGATCATCACAGAAAAGAACTCTCTGATAAATATAAGAATGTGGATCAGTTGAGGGATAAGTTTGAGATAGGGGATGATATTATAGATCAGTTAGTGGCATTGGGTACAAAACGTGGCGTCGAACTTAATCAGGAAGAATTATTGATATCTAAACCCAAGATAAAAACTCAGATAAAGGCACTTATTGCCCAGAAATTGTGGGATATGGGAGATTATTTCTATATCGTAAATCCGGAGGATGAAATATATTTGAAAGCTCTTGACGTGCTTGAAAATTGGGATAGTTACAGTAAAGGAATCGTTCATTGAAAAAAAATAGATAAAAATATTTGTTAGTAATATTTATTTATATTAATTTTAGTATAACTAACTAATGCTAACTTAAATATATTAACAATGGACAGTCTTGGATACCGTAAAGACGGTGTTGAAGAAGGTGTGGAGGAAGTGTATTCTAAAGCTGTACGAGCCGGGCGCCGCACCTATTTCTTCGATGTAAAAGCAACCCGGAACGATGATTATTATCTCACCATCACCGAAAGCCGTAAAAAACAGGGTAAAGACGGTAATTTCTTGTTCGAAAAACACAAGATATACCTTTATAAAGAAGATTTTGAAAAATTTGCCTGTGGCTTATCGGAAGTTGTTGACTTCGTAAAACGTAGCAAACCTGAATGTTTCAATGCCGATGGCAGTTGTATAAGTCATGGTTATGCGACGGTGGATGTGACATCTTCCATAGATGAAGAGTTCGATAAACTTTGATTTATCGTTAAAATTGTAGATAGTATTGAGTGTAAGGAGCGTATTGTTGGGATTTAGTGGTGGCGTCGATAGTTGTGCTTCGGCGAGTATATTGCGTGAACAAGGTTTTGACGTTACGTTGCTTACACTCGAAACTACATCTGATACAAATCTAAATATAGCGGCAGTTGAGGCTGCTTCCCGTTTGGGAATGAATTTGCGGATTGCTGATGTTAAGGAACTGTTCCGTAAAAGCATAATAGAATATTTTATTGAAGGGTATATGAGTGGAATGACTCCGGCACCATGTACCTTATGTAATCCATTGGTCAAATGGCGGATATTGTATGATATCGCAAAGGCTGAAAGGTATGATTATATAGCTACGGGTCATTATTTTCGCATATGTAAACGGAATGGTTATTTATATGTCAGAAAGGCGGTCGATTCATTGAAGGATCAATCGTATTATCTTTGGGGATTACCGCAAGAGTATTTGCATTTGGCACTTGCCCCGATGGGGGAGATGCTAAAAAATGATGTTAAAAATCTTTATCCTGAGTATGCTAAAAGAAAAGAAAGTATGGGTGTCTGTTTTTTGAATGGACATAGCTATACTGATTTTTTTCGTGCGAACCATATCTCCGTGTCAAAAGGTGAGATTGTCGATATAACAGGGAAAGTAGTAGGAACGCATGGCGGGTATCCACTCTATACCATAGGCCAAAAACGAGGGTTGAATAGCTCTGTTGAAGGTTGCGTAATTGAAATAGACGCAGCACGAAATCGTCTTATTATAGGTCATGATGAAGATTTGTATCATGAAAATTTATCTGTGGGCGATTTTAATGTTCCGAATATGTCTCGTTTGTTGTCTTCAGATAAACTTCAAGTTAAGATACGTGGCATAGGACGTAATCCTCAAGGATATGCACATGTCGAATATACTAATGACGAAAATTTGACTGTTAGATTGGAGCAGCCGGCCTGGGCTTGTGCAAAAGGTCAACCTGTCGTATTTTATGAGGAAGATTTGGTGTTGGGAGGCGGTATTCTCAAAAATTATTGGTAAACTTGCAGCCTGACAGTTAACATCTTTTGTAATGAATGTATTGAAAAGCACCTATAATTGGATATTGAGTTGGTCCGACAGTAAATGGGGTGCCTTGGCATTGTTTATTTTGGCATTTGTCGAATCGAGTTTTTTCCCCATTCCACCTGATGTTTTATTGATAGCTTTATGTCTTGGTATGCCTAGCCGCTCATTCCGTTATGCAACGATATGTACCGTAGGGTCAGTATTGGGAGCATTGGCAGGATATTCGATAGGTTTTTTTCTGTGGCAAACTCCTTCGGGAGAATTCACTTCCGTTGCAGATTTCTTTTTCCGTGTTATTCCGGGGTTTACACATGAACAGTATCTGGAAATAAGCGATTTGTATAACAGATATAATTTCTGGATAGTTTTCACGGCTGGTTTCACACCTATTCCGTATAAGTTGGTGACCATTACTGCCGGAGTGTTTAATTTACAGATAGTGATGTTCATAATTGCTTCCATAGTCAGTAGAGGACTTCGGTTTTTTATCTTTGCGTGGCTTATCTGGAAGTTCGGGGCCCCCATAAAGGTATTTATCGATAAGTATTTCAATCTTCTGGCAATAGCATTTACAATTTTATTGATAGGATCTTTCATGTTGATAAAATATCTAATTTAGGATGAAACTTTATGGACTTATAGGATTTCCTTTGGGGCATTCGTTTTCAGAAAAGTATTTTGCTGAAAAATTTGCCAAAGAGGGCATTCATGATACTGTTTACCGCAATTTCCCGATAGAATCTATAGATCGGGTTACCGATATGATAAATGAAAATGCCGATTTATGCGGTTTTAATGTTACTATACCTTATAAACAGGAGATAATTCCTTTTTTGACGGAACTTGATGTAGAGGCTGAAAAAATAGGCGCTGTAAATTGTGTCAAGATAGAACGTACTCTTGAAACTATCAAGTTGACAGGATATAATACCGATGCTTATGGTTTTCGTAAATCATTGACAGGTCTGATTGGCGAGATCCGTCCGAAAGCTCTCGTATTGGGAACAGGAGGAGCATCTAAAGCTGTGAAATATGTGCTTTCGGATTTAGGAATTGAATATAAAGGGGTGTCTCGCAATGCATCGGCAGAGAATATCAGTTATGGAGATTTGACTCGAGATATTGCAGAAACTCATAAATTAATAGTGAACTGTACACCGTTAGGTACATATCCTAAGATTGAGGGTTGTCCTGATTTGCCATATGAATTTATAGGTGCAGGACATTATCTTTTCGATCTTGTATATAATCCATCAGTGACCGAATTTTTGCGTCGCGGTGCTCAGAATGGAGCAAAAACCGTAAACGGTTATGAAATGCTTGTCGGGCAGGCTGAAAAAGCTTGGGCTATATGGAATAGTTAGGCTTTTCCATGTGGTTGAATGCAGAGAATAAAGTCACTTTAATATTGTACAAGTCCAACAAGTAGAATGTCAAATGTCAGGAGGATATGATATTTGTGATTAAATGATAGTTGTTTGATAGATATTATAAGAGATCATCGCAAATATTTCTTATGACAAAATCAAAGCAGAGTTCTCGGTTATTCAGCTTTTTTATGCTATAAAAGTACTACTACACCATGTTGTAATTGACTTTTTAGTGTACACTTTTTTACAACTGATTTTAAATCTGACGTAGTAATATAGATAAACATGGTTTTTAATCTTCTTGTCATGTTGCCCGTTATCTTACTTTTAATTATTCCGAATATATTGATGTATTTATGTCGTGGCTGCTTGTTTATTGATATGTGTCAGCCATTGAAACAGTAAAAACTGAAATTATATAATATTCATAAAAAAAGCTGCATTTCTAATGCAGCTTTTTTTATGAATAGCGAAATGAGTCTATTCCATTTCTATCATTGCTGTATGGCTGGGGATATTTTCACCCTCTTTTACCAATACCTTTTTGATTACACCGTCTTCTTTCGCCTTTATATTATTATTCATTTTCATAGCTCTGAAAAGAATCATAATATCACCGGCTTTTACTTTATCACCCTCTTTAACCCGGATTTCCACAATTGTTCCAGGAATGTGTGATTTTATTACTTTCGGATCATCAGGTACCCACGGCTTTCTTGTCATGATATATTTTCTCGACAAGATAGTTTTGTAACTGCCGTGCATTGTCTGCAATATATCGTATTCTTTGTTTTCCATGTTTCAAATCATTAAAATGGAGGATTGCCGTGTTTTTTGCTAGGTTGGTTACGGCATTTGTGAGATGATACTTGCAAAGCGTGTTCTATGAAACGACGTGTTTCATCAGGTTTAATAACCGAGTCGATATATCCTTTTGCCGCAGCAACATATGGATTTGCAAATTTATCTTTATATTCCTGTATTTTCTGTTTACGGGTTTCAGCAGGATTTTCAGATTCCATTATTTCTTTACGGAATATAATGTTGGCAGCCCCTTCCGGACCCATTACCGCAATTTCGGCATTAGGCCATGCAAATACGAAATCGGCACGCAGATGGCGTGATCCCATTGCAATGTAACCACCACCGTAAGCTTTACGAAGAATAACCGTAATTGAAGGAACTGTAGCTTCACTGTAAGCGTAAAGCAATTTTGCACCGTGACGGATTACTCCGGCATGTTCCTGATCTATACCTGGCAGATATCCAGGCATGTCTTCGAGTGTGACGATAGGAATATTAAAGCTGTCGCAGAAACGTATGAAACGAGCCGCTTTATCGGAAGAGTCGCAGTCAAGAACACCTGCCAAAACCAAAGGTTGGTTTGCGATAATACCGACAGTTTCTCCATTTACACGTCCGAATCCCACAACTATATTGCAAGCGAACAGTTCCATTACTTCGAGGAATTCGCTTTCGTCAGTAAGAGCTTTGATAACATCCCTGATATCATAAGGAATAGTAGGATCGTCAGGAACGATTGAATTTATATCGTATTGCGGCAGTGGAGCAGCAGGAGCTATTTTTTCTGCTTTAGTCGTACAGTTGATAGGAATCATCGAAATCAACTTACGGATTTGTACGAAACATTCGTCTTCACTTTTTGCATAAAAATGAGCATTACCTGTTATTTCGCTATGTGTACGTGCCCCTCCGAGTTCTTCAGCCGTAATTTCTTCTCCGAGCACTGTTTTGATAACTTCAGGACCTGTAATGAACATTTTTGATATATTTTCCACGACAAATACGAAGTCTGTCAAAGCAGGCGAATATACGGCACCTCCGGCACAAGGACCGAGGATTACTGATATCTGAGGTATTACACCGCTCGAAAGGGTGTTACGGAAGAAAATTTCACCGTATCCGGCCAATGCGTTTACACCTTCCTGTATACGAGCACCTCCGGAGTCGTTGATTCCGATCAAAGGAATACGCATGTTCAATGCATAATCCATGATTTTGGTTATTTTACGAGCATGCATGAATCCGAGAGATCCACCGGCTACGGTAAAGTCTTGAGCATATATGGCTATAGGAGTTCCTAATATGCTACCTGTTCCGATTATTACGCCGTCACCAGGAAGTGATTTGTCTTGCATTCCGAAGTCACGTCCGTCATGCTCAACAAAAATGTCGTATTCGTGGAAAGAATCTTCATCCAACAATGCAATGATACGCTCACGAGCAGTAAGTTTTCCCATTGCTTTTTGTTTTGCAATAGCCTTTGTCCCACCTCCGAAATAGATTTTTTCTTTTCTTTTTTCGAGTTCCAGGACTTTATTATCATCTACTGACATAAATATAGGTTTTAAGTGAATACTATTTTAGTAGAATGTTTTAAGCTTGATTGTTAATTCAAAAACAACTATAAACCGCTGCAAGTTTACTAAAATTTTTTCAAATCAGGCTCATTAAATTTTACTATTTGGTTGCATTAGTCCATAACTTCCTCATAAACAAATACATCTGTGATGTCTATTGCTAATTTTGTATCAGGGTAGAAAATTCCGTACACAGCAGATCCAGACCCGGACATTGCTGCATATACAGCTCCGCTTTGGTATAACATTTTTTTTGCGGCTTGTATTGCTGGAAATTTGGGAAATATTACCTCTTCAAAGTCATTTTTAATAAGTCCTCTCCACATTTCTATCGGATGTTTTAATAATCTTGACAGAGGGTGTTCAGGAACAGATGCAGTTACATTGTGATATGCCTCAGCCGTACTGACACTGACATTTGGTTTTACGATTACGAGTTTATAACCTTTTAATGAGACATAAGCAGGATATAGTAATTCTCCGCGTCCGGCAGCGAACATAGGTCTGTTTTTGATAAAAAATGGGGTGTCGCTACCTATTGCAGAAGCTAATTTCTCTTGGTTTGCAGGAGTTAATCCTAATGAAAACATTTCATTGAGAGCTTTTATCATGCTGGCAGCGTT
>CASFSC010000162.1 GCA_949296995.1 uncultured Alistipes sp.
TATAGGATTATTTAATCTCTACTTTAACAACCTCGATCCCTACACGCGTTAGGAGATCTATGCCGTCGGTCGAATGATATTCGTCACAATAAACTACTCGACGTATACCGCTCTGTATGATAAGTTTGGCGCATTCGATGCAAGGCGAGGAGGTAACATAAAGTGTAGCTCCTTCGCTGCTGTTGCTCGATTTGGCTACTTTGGTTATAGCGTTGGCTTCGGCATGAAGAACATAAGGTTTAGTTTTGCCCATTTCATCCTCGCAGATATTTTCAATACCGGCAGGTGTGCCATTGTATCCGTCGGAAATTATCATTTTATCCTTAACGAGCAGAGCTCCAACCTGACGGCGAACGCAATAGGAATTTTCGGCCCATATTTGCGCCATCTTTATGTAACGTATATCTAACTGCCGTTGTTTTTCCTCGTTATAACCCATGTCGTATCGGTAAATCGTTATTCTATGTAGCTTTCAAGCATACGGGCATTACCGATGAGTTCGATGTTCTCAAAAATAGCAGGGATAAGTACTGTTTCTCCTTTTTTTGCCTTTTCGGTTCCGCCGTTCCATTTTATGGTAACTTCACCATCTATCACCATATAAACCACAAAAGAGTCAAGCAGAGAATAATCTCGTGACATTTCTCCTTTTACATCTATAATATTTGTGGTGAAATAGGGGCATTTTTTGAGTTCCACTACCTTGTTGGGTTGTGGTGCCGCCGTAACGTTGAATTTTTCCGTGCAATTATAATTTATTGCATCTACTGCAAGTTCGGTATGCAATTCACGACCTTTACCGTTTGCATCCACCCTGTTCCAGTCGAATACACGGTAAGTGACATCAGAGGTTTGCTGTATTTCAGCTATGAGTATGCCTTTGCCTATGGCATGGATAGCACCTGCCGGAATAAAGAAAGTATCTCCCGGTTTTACTTTTATACGGTCGATAATATCGGCAAGAGTACCGTCGGCAACATGTTTTACATATTCCTCTTTAGTGACGTTCCCTTTGAATCCCAAGCACAGTTCTGCTCCCGGTTCACAATCGATGACGTACCACATTTCTGTTTTACCGTATGAGTTGTGGCGTTCTTTTGCAAGTTCGTCGTTGGGATGTACCTGAATGGAAAGCGCATCCTGTGCATCGATAAGTTTAATCAATAGAGGAAACTCGAGCCCATATTTATTGTAAATGTGATCACCTATAAGGTCTCCCATATATACTTCTATGAGTTCTTCTATATTGTTTCCTTTCAGTTTCCCATTGGATACAACTGATAAATCACCCGGGACGCCGGACAATTCCCAGCTTTCACCTATTACTTTCCCTTCAGGAAGTTTTTTACCAAGTCTTTCTTTCAATACGGAACCTCCCCAGATACGTTCTTTGAAAAGAGGTTTGAATTTTAACGGATACAACATAATATCTAAAGTCGATTAGTGTATAATTAACAACTTACAAAAGTACAAAATAATAGTTAGAATTACCTATATTTGTTATTAAATAATTAGTTTACACCATATAAGATAAATATATTGGAGAACGGTTAGTTTGGTAAAAGTATGATTCACAAAACGCAAACATATAATTTTGGAATTGCGCGATTAATATGTTAGTGAATAATAAAGACATTGTTAACTAAGAGATATTATGAAAATCAGAATCAGTTTATTATTTGTACTTTGTCTGTGTTCTTTGTCATCTTTATTTGCACAACAATTAAGAATTGATAAAGAAAAAAGAATATTGGAAAAAGAAGATGGAACACCTTTCTTATGGATCGGAGATACGGCATGGGAATTATTCCATGTTTTGAATCGGGAAGAAGCCGTATATTATTTAGACAATAGAAAAGAGAAAGGATTTTCAGTTATCCAGGCAGTCGTGTTGTCTGAGTTGCAGGGTATCAGTACTCCTAATGCATATGGAGAGCTACCGTTGACAGATAAAAATCCGGAAAAACCTAATGAAAAATATTTTCAACATGTAGATTTTATAGTCAGGGAGGCTAAAAAAAGAGGTCTATATATAGGAATGTTGCCTACATGGGGTGATAAAGTTACAAATGCACATGGTGGAGAAGGGGTAATTTTCACACCTGAAAATGCTTATGTCTATGGAAAATTTTTAGGAAATAGATATAAATCATCTCCTGTTATATGGATTTTAGGCGGCGATCGTAATATTGATTCTGACCTTGAACTGGAAATCTGGAATGAGATGGCCCGAGGAATAAAAGAGGGAGATGGAGGTACACATTTGATG
The DNA here is from genome assembly GCA_949296995.1 of uncultured Alistipes sp. Classification (GTDB taxonomy): domain Bacteria; phylum Bacteroidota; class Bacteroidia; order Bacteroidales; family Rikenellaceae; genus Alistipes_A. Next base: position 2,270 of record CASFSC010000162.1, read on the forward strand.
ACGTATCATCCGAGAGGAGAATCCTCATCTGCCTATTGGTTACACAATATGCCATGGTTGGATTTTAATTCTTATCAGAGCGGTCATGGAAGAAGATACGATAAAGTGTATGAATATAATGAATATCATCGGTTGCTCTTTCCTCGTAAGCCTTTTGTGAATGCTGAACCGGCATATGAAGATATAGGGGTCAGATTTTCGGATTTTATGAATTTTGAGAAAAACGGAAAAGACAGAGACCAATTTGTATATTCCGACGGATTGATTAAAGATCCGAGTTTTTTCCAAGAGGGGATATTTGATGCTTATGACGTTCGTGTGTCGGCTTACTGGACGTTGTTATCGGGAGCTGCGGGTTATACTTATGGGAATAATGCAATATGGCAAATGTTTAAACCTAATGGACGTTGTGCAATTCCTGCAGTTTCTTATTGGACAGAGGCTTTGGATCGTCCGGGAGCTCAAAGTATGTTGTTCTTGAGAAAAATTTTTGAACTATTCCCTTTAGGCAGTTTTTATCCTGATCAAAGTTTGATTTTTGGAATAAATCCGGAAAATGACTCTTATATTGTTTCTGCAATTACGGACAATCAAAAATCTGTACTCGTTTATTTGTCTAAAGGACAGCCTGTTCGATTGAATCTTAGTAAAATGAGTGGGAATACGCCTATGTTCAGATGGTATAACCCTTCAACCGGTGAATTTTCTGTGAAAAAACAGGTAGAGGTGGATAATAACAGTCTTGCCTCTTTTGAAGCTCCTACTAAGGGTTTAAATAACGATTGGCTATTGGTTATTGAATGTGATTGAAAAAATAGCTATTAACCTTGAATAGCGGATTATCGCATTTATATATTGAAAAACAAAAACTTGGAATGGACAAAGCGGATTATTGATATAAATTTTGTCGGGACTTGCAATATTTGTTATGTGGTGGCATGAAGATTAATATCCGTTTAGTGGTGATAGTATCAATTATAAATTTGTTAATCTGCCGATTATAATAACGTGTCGTCGAATTTACGGCGGTTCAATTTGTGAGAATTGCATTTTTGCCATATTTTGTTTGTATGGTATGGGTAATGGTAAAAAATTATTGTGATAAGCCATTCATGTAGAGTAAAAAAACTACTTTTGCATAGTTTTGCAAATGAATGAAATATAAAGATTGATATATTGATGAAAGAGATGGTATTGGTGACCGGAGGAGCCGGTTATATAGGAACACATACTACCGTAGAACTGGTGAATGCAGGGTATGATGTGGTTATAGTCGATAATTTATCGAATGCAGAAATGGCTGCCGTTGAAGGGGTACGTAAAATTACAGGAGTGGATGTTCCATTTGAGAAAGTTGATTGTTGCGATAAGGATGCATTGAATAAAATATTTGAAAAATATAAATTCAATTCTATTATACACTTTGCCGCATCAAAAGCCGTTGGAGAGTCGGTATTAAAGCCATTACTTTATTATCGTAATAACATAACATCTTTGTTGAATGTATTGACATTGATGAAAGAGCATGGTGTGCGGAATATAGTATTCTCTTCGTCATGTACTGTTTATGGCCAGCCCAAGAAATTGCCTGTTACCGAACAGACTCCTCGTCAACCGGCAACGTCACCATATGGCAATACCAAACAGATATGTGAAGATATATTGAGAGATACCGTGTCGGCATACCCTGAAATTTTCGGTATAGCCCTTCGTTATTTCAATCCGATAGGGGCTCATCCTTCAGCTTTGATAGGGGAATTGCCTAAAGGTGTACCGGGTAATCTTGTCCCGTTCATCACTCAGACAGCTGCCGGATTGCGCGATCATTTGAGTATTTTTGGAAATGATTACGATACTCCTGATGGAACGGCGATAAGGGATTATATCGATGTGGTGGATCTTGCCAAAGCTCATGTCGTGGCTGTAGGACGAATGATTAATGGTAAAAGTCTTAAGAATTACGAATTTTTCAATATAGGTACTGGTAATGGTGTATCGGTTATGGAACTTGTAAATGCTTTCCAGAAAGTGAATGGTGTAAAAGTTCCTTATGAAATAGTGGGACGTCGTGCAGGGGATATTGAAAAAATATGGGCCGATACCTCTTATGCCAATAAGGAACTGGGATGGAAGGCTGAACGCAGTTTGGAAGATACTCTTGCATCAGCTTGGGCATGGGAAAAGAAACTGCGCGGAATAAAGTAATATGATGTAGCTGATATTATAAGTGCTATAATAAATAACCCTCGCCATATTTATATGGTGAGGGTTCTGTTTCTTATATAAAGTAATAATTGTCAGTTTGCGGTTTACTTACGATTTTGATGATGAAAATTCCATAAGATAACTCTTGATGAAATCATTCAGATTCCCGTCCAGTACTCCTTGTGCATCCGATGTTTCGTATGATGTGCGATGATCTTTGACCAATTTGTATGGATGAAGAGTGTAACTCCTGATTTGTGAACCCCATTCTATCTTCTTCTTTTGCCCTTCGAGTTCATTCTGCAGTTCCATACGTTTGTCCAGTTCTATTTGGTACAATTTTGAACGCAAAATGCGCAGTGCATTCTCTTTGTTCATTATTTGAGAACGGGTTTCCGTATTTTCTATGACAAGTCCTGACGGAATATGTCTCAGGCGTACCCCCGTTTCCACCTTGTTTACATTCTGTCCTCCCGCACCGCTGCTTCGGTAAGTATCCCATTCAATATCGCTTGGATTGATGTTGATTTCGATAGTATCGTCTACGGCAGGTGAAACAAATACCGATGCAAAAGTTGTCTGCCGTTTGTTGTTGGCATTAAAAGGCGAAAGACGAACCAAACGATGGACCCCGTTTTCGCTTTTCAGATAACCGTAGGCATAATCTCCTACAAATTCGATAGTAGCCGATTTTACTCCGACCTCATCTCCGTCCTGAATATTTATCGCTTTTACCTGATAACCGTTAGCTTCGCCCCAACGGGTGTACATGCGTAGCAACATGGATGCCCAATCGAGACTTTCTGTGCCACCTGCTCCCGAATTGATCTCCATAATTGCACCTAATTTATCCTCTTCACCTCCCAACATATTGCGCATTTCAAGTTCTTCTATTTTTGTGAGAGTGTTTTTGTATTGTGCGTCGAGTTCCTCCACGGATGTGAGACCTTCACGTACAAAATCTGGTATCAAGGTAAGGTCATCTATTGATTTGGCTATTTCATCATATGCATTGACCCAATACTTGATGGATGCAACTTTTTTTAGCTGTGTCTCGGCGGCCTGAGGGTCGTTCCAAAAATCAGGATCATGAGTCCTGCTCTCTTCTTCATCAAGCTCAAGTCGGCGATTCTCTATGTTGAGGTGGCGGTAAAGTTCATCTTTACGTTGGACGAGTTCTCTTATTTGTTCGGGAGATGTCATATTGCGAAAGTGTTCAAAATGATTCTGAATTTTTATGGAGTTATTATCCGGCAACTGAATATTCTATCCCGAGCGCTCCTACTTGTGCCGCAATCTTGTTTAAATCCTCGACAGACACTTTGCTGAGAGTTTGTACCGGGGTGTCACGGTCAATGGTATATATCATTACTTTGCGAGGAGCTATCTCTTTAATTAACGCAAGCCATGCCGAAACCTCTTTTTCAGTTGTGTTGTCTATGAGACGGCCTTCGTATTCTCCTCGTAGAAACATAGTCTGTATTATGAGATCGCCATTGAACATTTTCATAAATTTGACTGTCTCTGAAACAGAATATTTGCCATTAGGCTCATCTATGAGTTTCACTGTTTCATCGAAAGCCGAATCGAGTTTGAGAATATTGTTATCTACTTTTTCAAGTGCCTTACGGACTGTTTCACGATTGATTTGAGTAGCGTTGCTCAAAACGGATATTTTAGCTGACGGACATATTTCGTTACGCGTTGCGATAGTGTCATCTATAATTGAACCGAATTCGGGATGCATGGTCGGTTCACCGTTTCCTGCAAAAGTGATAACATCTGGAGGAGTACCCTCATTAACCATTTCTTGCAATTTTTCTCGTAATAACATTCGTACATCTTCACGCGAATTAAAACGAGGTTTAACACCATCATGCCCCCAACCGCATTCGCAATAAATGCAGTTAAAGCTGCATAATTTATTATCGGTAGGTAAAAGATTTACTCCTAACGATAGTCCGAGTCTGCGACTGTGAATGGGCCCGAAAATTATTTTATCGTATAATGCAGTACTCATAATATCTTATAATATTATTATTGTTGCAAAGTTAATAAAAAGAGAAATAATAAGGTTGAAACAGATAATGCTTATGGAAATTAAGATTAAATTATGCGTTTGCATTTCGAGTCGGAAGTAAGTCTCATATTGTCCCAGTCGATATTGGTAATAAGTACGGCCCCGGGACGTTTGCCACATTCGAAACTGCCTGCCCATTTGTCAGCTCCCAATGCAGAGGCACCGTTTATGGTAGCCCATTTAAGCATCTCGTACAATGGTATTTTGTTTTGACTTATCGTCGCAATTAATTTCAATTCTTCGATCAGAGATAATGATTCGTTCGAGGCAAGGCTGTCGGTCCCTATTGCAATCCTCACGTCGTTCTCATAAAGCATTGTTACTGGTGGCAGATTGTTTTCTATATATCGATTGGAACGGGGACACAGTACGAATGTCAGATTTTCTCTTCCGAAATGTGCAATTAATTTTTCGATATCCTCTTTTGTAATAAAAGTGTTGTGTATAAGCAATAATTTGGCTCCGTGAGGTATCGATCCTATTATTCGTTCTGTCGGGGAACCGTATCCTGTAAAATCGATCGTGAGATGTTCTCTAATGTTACGGTCATGTAATGCGCCATATCCTTTAAACAGCTCTTCTTCTCCTCGGCTCTCCATAAAATGTATCGATAGAGGTTTTCCTGATTCATATGCCTCCATACTTACTTGTCGGAATGGCAAATCCTGTAATGAATATGTGGAATGAGGGGTAGGGGAAAAAGGTAAGTTCGCAGTTTTGGCTGATTCGATAACCGATTTTATCGGGGAACAATCGATTGCTTTTAAACCGAAAAGTTCTATGAAATTGTGGTAATATATTTTACTTCGTTTTTTTGTATCGAAAGTCGATGTCCCGTTACAAACATCTCCTACGGCAGTTATGCCTTCGCTGTACATCTTACTGTCTTGATATGCAACCGCTGCGACTCGTTCTTCCAGCGTTGATTCACCTCTATGAGATGACATGCCGTCGGCAAATCCTGCAAATCCGCTCCCTGTGGGTATCTTACCTTTCATATAAGACAGTTCCAGATGGCAGTGAGCATTAACCATGGCCGGCACAAGCAGACCACTGAAAAATTCCACTCCTGCTTTGGAATCTATATCTTCTGGCACGGATATATCTATCAGTGTGCCGTTATCGGCGAACGATAGAATCCCCTTCTGCAAAAGACCTTGTGGTGTCAGCAGGTAATGTGACGAAATCTTTCTTACCTTTTCCCGCATCGGATGTTATATTGAGTGGAATTAATTTGTCTTTTTTAAGTATATCCCGTAACAGAGAGTCTTTGGCGGCCTCTTTAGTCGGATAGAAAGTAACCTCCACAGAATCTATCGTGAAGAATGTGTTTTTAGGTTCTTTATGCGCTACACGTCCGAATTCTATTTTCAACTCTTTGAGGTCGTCTCTTGTAATTGTGGTTTTAACACTTCCTTTAGTATTTTTACCTCGTGTGTTATATCCTCTGTAAAGGTGATTGTATTCCTTGCCGGCACTGTCCAACGCACTTTGGTGATATTGCATGTATATGTTCTGGTCGGTCGAATCCAGAAAATAGACATAATCCACCTTGTAACTTCCCTGTTGTATCGGAATGGTTATTTTCATGTCTGCCAAATCTGCAAAACGTGTAACTTTTTGAGTAGTATCGTTTCTGTACACTACTTTTTTGTAACGCTCTACTATTGACTGGTCGATGGAATCTCTTACCTGGACGATGGAGTCATAACCACGGCTCTCTTTTTCAATACTCGCAATTACATTGTCCAGAACATCGGTAAACCTGATACTTTTCCTTTTTGAAAGATTATCTATGGTATACATGAGGTCTTTAGGAGTGCAGCCATACTGTTTGAATATGGGAGCATATATATCCATGGTATCCATGCCTAAATTATGGCCATCTATACTGCCATATGCATTGGCGATAAAGAGATCATGAATTATTGCTTCCAGTTCTTCGTCCGGAATATTCTTAGGCTTGTTGCAGGCTGCAAAACCTACGCATATTAAAAATATTATCAGAAAATTGCGCATTGTCAATCCATTCTTATATCCTTTTTTGGAATCATTGCCATAACTGTCAGTCGTGAAATTATGAAACTGACACTTATGAATGTTACCGTGATCCATATAAGGTCCGTCAATTTTAATTTTACCGGATAGGCATCGAACAAAAATGTTTCGGCCGATATCGTTATTACCCCGAATTGTTGTTGTACCCATGCCAATATTATTCCCAAAATTAATCCGAATAGTGCTCCTATGCAATATATTAACATCCCTTCAGTCAAAAATATTTTGCGTACGAGTGAAATATCGCTCCCCATTTTGACCAGTGTGCGCATATCTTCACGCTTGTCGATGATTAACATTGCCAAAGAACCGATCAACGAGAATGATGCGACTATAAGTACCAGTAGTATAATGAAATATATACCCCACTTTTCATACACCATAATGCGGTAGAATGACTCTTTTTGTTGGTAACGGGTCTGAACTTTGAAATCATCGCCCAGATATTCCGAAATTAATTGTTGTGTTTTTTCGGGATTGGCTCCGTTTTCCAATTTTATCATTACTCCCGATGCCATGTTATCATAATCCAACAAGTCTTGGGCAAAATCCATCGGTACTATCATATATTTCCCGTCTATATCTGCTTCGAGAGCAAATATCCCTCCCGGGAATAACCTGTCTTCTCGATAATAACTTGTAGGAAGAAGCGAACTGATTTTTCCTCTTCTGGGAATCATTATGATTATCGGATCGTAAAAAGCAGTTCTGATACCTAACGTATATGCAACGCCTTGTCCGACTACGGCTTGAGGAAAATCGCCGAATTGTAGTTTGTATTCACCTTCGGTAATCAGCGTATCTATCGGGATAACCCGGTCGTATAACGAATCCACTCCCCGCATTATACCTCCCACAAATTCTCTGTCGCGGTATTTGAAAAGTGCCGTTTCTTCAAGAAAATATGAAGCTTCTTCGACTCCTTCCGTAGCTTTTAATTGTTGATAGGGAACAGAATCCTTGTTGAAAACTTTACCTTTGACGGGTGAAACGAGTATTTCAGGATCAAAGCTTTGGTACATGCTTTCCACCATCGATTCGAATCCGTTGAAGACTGAAAGCAGTATTACCATTGCTGCAACAGGTATCGATATGGCAAAAGAACTCACTGCGGAGATTATATTTATCACCGAGTGCGATTTTTTTGAAAAAAGATATCGCCGTGCAAAAAACAATGGAAGTTTAGGCATCCTCTTTCAACAACTTGTCTATGTTTTCAATATATTCCAAAGAATCGTCCATATAAAATGCGATTTCAGGGACAATTCGTAATTGATTGCGTACCCTTGCCCCGAGAGCCTTGCGGACCATCCAGTTATTGTCGCTCAAGGTTTGCATTACCTGTTCGTGTTTGTCGAAAGGAAAAATGCTGAGGTATATTTTTGCAAATGAGAAATCGGGGCTTACCCTGACTGAAGTTACGGATACCATTACTCCTTTGAGTAAACTTGCAGCCTCTTTGGTGAAAATATCGCTTATGTCACGTTGTATCTGTTTAGCGATCTTCTGTTGACGTGTCGATTCCTTTTCTGTTCCCATTTTTTTCAAGTTTTTTAAGTGTACGTTTAGCTTCGGATTCCATCATACGCCGTGCTGTGCTTTTGCTCGGGGCAGAACGTATGCCTTCTTTGCTCAATCTATAATACAATGCCATGGAAATATTTATATTGTCCAACGGTGAACGTAGCGGATTGGATTCATATTTGGTCTTGTTTTTCAGAATGTCCGAATATCCGAAATAATATCGTCCTTCAGCAGCTATTTCGAACCGTTTGATAAAAATACTCAATCCTGCACCTCCGCAAAGTCCGTACCCAACTCTGTTATCACGTGTTACGCCGAAATGGTAGTCCCGTTCGTAAAATGTACCTTCTTTTTTTGATTTCATATATTCTTTAGAAGTCAGGTTATATGAAAACGTTACTCCTAAATTTAAAAATACACGGGCATTGCGATGGAATATGTAGGCGTGTGGCTGCCACATTATAGGAAGGTCTATAGATGTTATTGTGCGGTGATAGCTCGTGTCCGAATCTTTTTTAATATCGTACATGAATCCCCGACCAAGGTATTGAAGGTCTACCTGCACCCCTCCTACAAATTTTGTATTGCTGTAAAATTTATAGGAGATACCTCCCGAAGGCAATCCCCATTCTATGCCTGTTTCTTTATTTGGCAGAAATCGTGCCGATCCACCTCCCCATCCTCCTTTTATACCGATATAATGTTGTGCCGTAACCGAAGTCATGGTACAAACTGCTATCAGTGTCAATATGAATATGAATTTTTTCATGTGGGTTTATCAGTGGTTATGCTGGCTCTGTTGTTTTTCTTTTTCTTTTTCAAGGAGTTCTTCTGCAATTCTTTGGCGACGTGCCTCCTCAAGACGCAACATTTTTTGTTGGATGTATTCGAAATTGACAGGCGTGAATATTTTATTCATATCTATATCGAATGTCAGTTCCCAGTTTTCCTTGGCGGTGATATAGTTTTTCCCATCGTCGTTAATGAAAAATTCGATTCTCTCACTTTGTCTTCTTTCTATCAGAGAACCTTCATCCCACTTGCCGTTGCCGTTAAGATCTTCGGTGATTTTTATCATTACATCGCCTGCAGGAATATATTGTATTGTATATGTGCCTGTACTTACGTCTTTCAACTCTTTAATAGGTCTTTTGTTTTGTTCGTTGACAAGTTCGATAATATATTTAGATTCAGGCGTTTTACCTGTGATATTAAGAATTATAGTTGAGTATTTGTCTGGAGTATCTATCGAAAATTCTGTTTGCAAAGTGTCGTTTTTCTCTCCCATGATGTTTTCAAAAACTCCGGCCGGAATAGTGAGTTTATATTTTTCATCAGGTTTCCAATCTGCTTTCAACCTCCAATCTCTCGTGTACAATGTGTCTTGTTTGAAATCCACTTTGACTTCGGTGACCTTAGTCGTCGCCTCTTGTGCTACCGAAGCTCTCTCTTCAGTTATTTTTTCCAACAATATGGAATTGCTGTCGACATGCCTCAAAGGATAATCGAAAGAAAATAAAATGTCTTTTTCAGGAATCAGTATTTTATCGGCAGTGACTTTAACTTTAAACGGATTTTTCTCAACTTCTTCTTTATCATCTTTCGTTTGCTTTTGTTTGGGTTGTGGAGGAGTACGGTAATACATTTTCAAATCTTCGCCATGGGTATAAAGTTGTCCGACACTGTCATGTTTTTGGTAAACAATACGTCCTTTCAGTGTATCGGGCAACCTGTCGGCAGGAACATCCAACCAATATATTATAGTGTCATGTCTCGGAGTCGCATATTCGGTGATGATTTCCGACGGTTCAATCCCATCGAAACGGATAGTATCTATTTGTGGATAAGGTGCAAGAAATTCGAAAATTAACTTATTACGTGCTGGACGCGATTTAGTGGTCAGATTATGACGCTTGAATGGTGTATCCATGAACATGTTTATCATGATCTGGGGATCGGCAACCATATATTTGCGGGAGGTATCGTACCACATGTCGAAAGAGGGCATGTCGGCTGGATTGTAAATCGAATCCAAAAATCCTATTTTATCTACTCCCGGTTCGTATTGCATATTGCTGTTTTTATCTTCCAATGCATATATGCGATAAGGTACCGGTTTGAGATTCTCTGCTATGAATATACCGTTGGGGAATGAACGTGCTACATTTTGCGGTTTATGCAGGAATATGGTTGAGTCATATCCGTCATGTATTTCGACAGAATCACTCAAGGCTTCGTAGAAATAGATGAATACGTTTGATGCGGAATCTCCTGTTTGTGCATTTGCCGTATAACCAGACATTATCATCGAATCGATGTAGTCGCCTGTGGAGAAAACGTAGCGTAAACCTGTATATGGATTTCCTTCGTTATTATCGCGTACGCATTGCCCGAAGTTCAATACATATGTGCGATTTGAATCCAACTCTTCTTTCAAGTCTATGCGTATGCCTTTGCCCCGGACCATGAGGACCGGTTTTTTCGTCATAAGAGGGGAGGTGAAAAATTCCTTTTGTTGATCCTGGAGTTTGATATATTCATCGAATTCCAAAAAATACGTTTTTCTTTGAAATTGGTCGTTCCATATCCTGGAGTTACACTGACTACTTTGGGAGGTAATGAATCTATGGGACCTCCTTGCGGAGCCACTATATTGGAACAACGGGAGAGTAACCCGATGAACATTATCCCTAATATCCCTGTCAGTATTACGGACTTATATATTTTTATCTCTGTCTGTTTCATACTTTATGGGTATAGGCAACAAAGGTAATGCTTTTTTAATAATATAATTCTAACCGAGGGCTTTCAATAGCTCGGCAATGCTTTTATTATATTGCGGATGTATAAATTGAGGCATTATTTCGGCCAAAGGGTTTAATACGAACTTGCGTTGTGCAATCAGGGGATGCGGAATTGTAAGTCGCGGAGTTCGGATAATTTCGTCGCCATAAAACAATATATCTATATCCATGGTACGTGAAATATAACCGCTATGAGGTATGCGAATGCGGCCGAGCTGTGTTTCTATTGCTTGAGCTTTATCCAAAACCTCCTCAGGTAACAGTTCTGTTGATACGATGACAGCCTGATTTAAAAAATTTTTATCCGAGTTAAATCCCCATGCTTCCGATTCCATTATGGTTGACGCTTTGACAACTCTTCCTATATGTTTTTCTATTAAGTTTAAAGCCGTTTTTAAATTCTCTGCTACATTGCCCAGATTACCTCCGGTAAGAAGTACCACTTGAGTCATTTCCTGTTTTACAGTTACAATTTGTTTATCAGTTTGCTGACCGAAAGTGCAAAATGGGTGAAAATAATTTTCGCATTACCATTTTGCGATATTTGACGTATTACGGTCTCCATTTCATTAACCAAAGCTTCGACATTATTATTGTTTACGTATGGTGCAAATTTTTTACAAAAATCATACTCTTTACCTACCAGATATGATATTTCGCCCATACCGGCAGTAAGCATATAACTTTCACGTATCAGTCTTATGTGGTTTTTTATAAGTCGTTTTTGTTCTTCCCGTCCCAATGAAGCTGCGTTTTCAGCCCATTCCAGAAGCTCCATGTGTTTGTTCTCATATGATAACCTCATTAATTGGACGAAATATTCGAACATCATATCATGTTCTTCCCCTGAAAAAATATTCCTTTCGGCTTCCAGAACATTGCCTCTTGAAAGGCGTGCCATTTTCAATGCGTCTTCAATGGAAATGTTGTGCTTCTCTGAAAGATATGAAGCCAATACCTTATCCTCTATTCCAGGAATATCTATAATTTGGGTGCGAGATAATATTGTAGGGAGTAATTTATCAGGAGATTCGCTAACCAATAAAAACAGAGTTTTGTCCCATGGCTCTTCCAAAATCTTGAGCAGTGTATTTGCTGCCTGTACATTCATCTTTTCAGGTAGCCAGATTATTATTGCCTTGTATGGACTCTCAAACGATTTGAAAGATAGTTTTCTTATGATTTCGTCAGCTTCTGTCTTGCTTATATTGCCCTGCTTGTTTTCTATATCTATCGCACTGTACCACATTTGTTCGTTGAAATAGCCCCCCGTTTTTTTTGCAAGTTCTCTCCATTTACCTATGAATTGATCGCTGACAGGTTTTTCTGAGGATGATTTGCCTTTAGGGGTGTTTACCGGAAAAACAAAATGGACATCCGGATGTGCAAGTTCCGCTATCTGACGGCATGATGGACATTCTCCGCATGAATCGGTCGCGCTTTTGTGGGGACAGTTGATATATTGGATATATGCTATTGCAAGGGATAAAGCACCGACTCCTTCTCCTCCCGCAAATAGTTGTGCATGGCTGATACGACCTTGGGCAACACTATTTGTGAGCATCCGTTTTATTTTGTCTTGGCCTATTATATCCTTAAAAAACATCTAATTGAAATGAGAAAAGAGTCTGTTTGTAATTTATTGTTCTATGCTATTTATTTGACTCCCGTAGAACCGAATCCGCCTTCTCCCCGAGATGTTTCGCTCAGAGAATCGACTTCCTTCCATTCGATTCGTGTAAATTGAGCCACTACGAGTTGAGCTACTCTTTCTCCCGGTTTAAGTTCAAAATCGTTATTTGACAAGTTTACCAAAATAATCTTTATTTCACCTCGGTAGTCAGGATCTATTGTCCCGGGGGAGTTGACCAATGATATTCCATGTTTGGCGGCCAATCCACTTCGTGGACGTACCTGTATTTCATATCCTTCGGGAATTTCCACGTATAGTCCTGTAGGAACGAGTGTCCTTTCGAGCGGTTTCAATATAATAGGTTCTGTAATATTTGCTCTTACATCGAGACCTGCTGCATTAAGCGTTTCATATTTAGGCAGTTCGTATGCCGATTTATTTATTACCTTAACAGTTTGCATATAAAGCCAATTAATAATATTTTACAAAAATATACTATTTGCATTAAAAAGCAAAAAGGTGTTACGTGATATGTAATATATTGATAATGTGTTATATATTATTGAAATAGTTAAAAAAAACGGCTGATTTTGGTATAAAAATTGGAAAAAAGAAAAATAGGTTATACTTTTGTGCCCGGAGAGGTGGCAGAGTGGTCGATTGCGGCGGTCTTGAAAACCGTTGAGCTGCGAGGCTCCGGGGGTTCGAATCCCTCCCTCTCCGCTGATAACCTTAACTATTAAGGTTTTACAAGCAAGGCACCCAAAAAGGAACCCATTTTTAAGGCCCTTTTGGGTGCTTTCCTTTTATCCCTGCTAAAACAATTTGCGGAAGAAGCCGACTACCGCGGTAAATACTTTCGTCTTCCGAAGTAGGATTATACCAACCACCAATAGTACCAAAATCCCGAAAATGTAACGCCACCTGTACGGGTCGGCCGCCGGCTGTTCGGTAACGTCGGTTTCCTTATCGGTGTCCGTGTTCTCTTCTTCCGATTTGGTCGTTTCCGTATTCTGTTCTTCATGTGTTACCCCGGTCG
>CASFSC010000163.1 GCA_949296995.1 uncultured Alistipes sp.
CCGAAATGGAGGTTATTTGGAAAATTTTGACACCTATTTTGTTAAGTTCTTCTCCAAGCCATGCGGAATTGGTATCTACTATCTGGCCGATTAATATTTCATCACCTATAGTTATGATTTCTGCGAGCATGATATTGATTCAGCTTTAAGTCTTTTACATATTCTTTTGACGAACATGGGGCCGTTATAAATGAATCCCGAATATATCTGTATGAGACATGCTCCGGCTTTCAACATTGCTACGGCATCATCTTCTGTCATGATTCCTCCTACGCCTATAATGGGAAATCTTCCTTCGGTTTTGTCGTGGATATATTTTACCATTTCCACAGATCTTTTAGTAAGAGGCTTCCCGCTGAGGCCTCCATTCCCTATTTGATTGACGATGTCTGGGGAAGTATGCAATCCTTCTCTGCTTGTAGATGTATTGGTCGCAACGATACCGTCTATACCTCCTTCCGAAAGTACGGTTATAATGTCGTCTATTTGTTGTATGGTCAGATCGGGAGATATTTTTAACAGTATTGGACGATAATTGTTTTGTCCACGGCGGAATTCGACCAACTGTTTGATAATTTCATTAATGTTATCTTTGTTTTGAAGAGATGTCATTTTCGATACGTTGGGGCAGCTTACATTTATAACAAAATAATCGACATACTCATACATGCTGCGAAACAGTTTGAGGTAATCGGCAGGAGCCGATTCATTGGGAGTTAATGTGTTTTTACCGAGGTTTCCTCCTACGATTGTTTTATAGGGCCGATTGCGCAGGTTTTTTATTGTATTCTTCATCCCCTGATTAGGAAATCCCATCCGGTTTATCAGGGCTTCATCTTCAGGAAGACGGAATATTCGAGGTTTTGCATTTCCATATTGCGGTTTTGGGGTTACCGTACCTATTTCTACAAAGCCGAATCCCATGGCTGCCATTTCTCTGTAAATTCTTGCATTTTTGTCAAACCCTGCAGCCAGACCTACCGGATTTGGAAATTTTATGCCGAATACTTCTCTTTCGAGTGAGGGGTGTTTGTAGGCAAATATAGCTTTCATAAGCGACCGTGCTCCGGGAATGTAATGTATTCCTCGTAAAAGCCATACGATGCAATTATGTATGGTCTCTGCTGGAATTTGAAACAAAATTGGACGGATAATTTGCTTATACATAGTAAGATCGTTTATTAAAACTGCATAAAGCTGCAGCAAATATACAAAACTTTATAATAAGGTCTAAAAATATTCCGTACGGTAATTATATGTCTCTCTGTAATTTTCAAAAAACTGAGGTTTGGTTTTAAGAATATTCGTCTCTTTTTCTATGTCGTGATACAATCGTATGGTTTTTAAAAGTTCGTCCCATGTAATATCCGTATTCGGTTGAGTCGGAGTTACCTCTGAGGGATACCATTCCTCTAAAGGAAGTCCGAAATGTCGGCCTAAAGCACGTACTACCGCTGCTGTTCCGGATGCTTTCCCTTGGAGTGAATAACCAGCTATATGAGGGGTGGCGTATGTTGCGAGATTTAATAATTCCTTGTTTATGGCCGGTTCGTGATTCCATGTGTCTATCACAGCACGGCTTATATGTCGGTTTTTCAATGCTGAGATAAGTGCTTCGTCCGATATGACTTCGCCTCGTGAAGAGTTAATGAAAACAGCTCCTTGTTTCATATTTGCAAAAAAGAAATCATCAGCCATATCTGAAGTTTTATATTTGCCTTCTCGAGTTAGAGGCACATGTACGGTTATAATATCGCATTGCGGAAGTAATTGGCCCAAAGAAATATAATTGAGCGTATTATTGGCATCCTGTTTGGGTGGATCGCAACATAATACGTTGAAGCCGAAATGTTTTGCATATGCGGCTACAAGAGAACCGACGTTGCCGACACCTATTACGCCCAATGTTTTGTCTTGGGGCGTCCATCCATCTTTTACGCTTAGGCCAGCCAAAGCACTCATAACATATTGAAGTACACCTCGAGCATTACATCCAGCAGCCGTTGCTACTTCGATTCCGTTTTTTTTGCAAAAATCAAGATCAATATGATCATGTCCTATTGTTGCCGTAGCAACCAATTTAATACTCGAACCATACAATAACTCTTTGTTACATTTGGTCCTGGTACGGACGAATAGTGCGTCTGCAGAATGTACATCTTCAGATGTTATTTCCGATCCTTTCTTAAAAGTAAGATCGGCATAATCGTTTAAAGCCCCTTCCAAAAAAGGAATGGCAGCATCTGCTACGACTTTGGGTCTCATAGTTTGCAATTTATAACCTATCTTTTTTCTCGTGCTCTGATTTCATTGACTGCATCGACCATTGCCATGAATCCGTCTACTGACATGTAATCAGGTATTGAGTTCCCAGAGCCGAGACCATATCCTTTTGTTTTTTTACGGAATTCAGTTCCTTCACGCAAAACTTTTTCATATACTACATCGTAAGGATTTAGAATAAGCTCATTCATGTCAAAACCGCCGAAAAGTCCAATTTTGTCATTATATTTTTCAATCCATACATCGAACGGAGCTATCTGATCTTCATTCGAATGTTTGGCATCTATACCGTTTGCCAGTATGTCGTCCATGATTGAGAATATATTACCGCAACAGTGCAAAAGGAATTTTTTACCATGACTGTGGACTAAATCTATTACACGTTTGTGTTGAGGCAGAATAAATTCCCGTATTGTGTCTGGAGCCAGCATTGTCGATGTCCTGTACCCTAAATCATCACCCATACGGCAAAATACGAACAAATCTTTGTAATTATCCAGTAACCAACTCCATAGCACTACGAAAAGGTCGCCTATTTTGAGAAACAGATCTCTAAAGAGTTCAGGATCGTCATAAAGCAACATGCAGAGGTATTCATATCCTACCAAATCTTGCGATGCTTCGAAAATGCCGTATCCGCAACCTCCATACGCTTTCATGCCTTGTGGCATCACTTTTTTTATCGCTTCGAGATGTGGTATATATGTGCGTTTGAAAATTACAGGAATTTCATCCCAAGGATATTTTTCGAAATCGTCTCTGGTTTGGATGGGACCGGCCATTCCTCCCATAATGGCTCCGTGGCCAGGGAAAATGTCGCATATTGCAGCTTCGAAATCGAAGGCATCGTAGGTCATATCTTTCCAGAATCCGGTGACCACACGATAATGTTCTTCCAAATCGGCCCCGCTTTTGCCGGCAGCATTTACCTCCTGACCTAAAGCTTTTGCTATAAAGGGAGTATCTATATGGTGTTCGTATAGCGGCAGATAATCAGGTCGTTGATTGTATAATACTTTGAGAATGTTAGTGTAGTCGGGTTGAAAATCTTTCCTGAAATTCATGTTGTTTGTTTTAGGATGTAAATATGTTTAAATTTTTAGGGCTCTATAACGTCATATACAAATATAGTAAAGTATTTGATAAATATTTGCAATATTATTATTGAATAAAAAACCTTGCCGCGGATACACCGCGGCAAGGGACCCCAACTTAATGTATTTGATTATGAAAATCACCGACCTTTGTTTCTCAACTGTGTCGGAGATCGTATGTAAAACGAATATTTATATGGCAATATTGTGGGTTTGTTAATTATTCCTATATTTGTGCCCGTAATATAAACATTATATGTATTAGGCAGTTAAAGCCCAATGATTATGGACAGACCTTCATTTGATGTTAATGAACCCAATGTTTACAACGGTAACTATTTCGGGTTCCCATACACTGCCGAACAATCAGAACTTGTCATTATATCAATTCCTTGGGATGTTACCACATCGTATGGCAGTGGCACGGCCGAAGGCCCTCAGGCAATGATTAAGGCTTCATTGCAGATGGATCTGTATGATGTTCATTACCCCGATGGCTGGAAACATGGCATAGCTACTATTCCTGTTGACAATAATATTTTAGTGCAGGGTAAAAAATTGCGCGAGGATGCTGAAAGGGTTATAAAACATATTGAAACGGGTGGTATGAGAACGGATTCGTCTGTTATTCAGAGGCTTGCTCGTGTCAATGCAGCTTCGGCTGATTTGAACCGTTATGTTTATGACTTATCCAAAAAATGGATGTCCGATAGTAAAATAGTGGCAGTTGTTGGGGGTGAGCATAGTGTGCCTCAAGGGTTGATAAAAGCCGTGGCTGAGGAATATCAGTCGATAGGGATATTGCAAATCGATGCTCATGCCGATTT
>CASFSC010000164.1 GCA_949296995.1 uncultured Alistipes sp.
ATATTTTAGCCGGAGAAAGAATTACAGAAGAAGAAGTCAATCAACTTAACCCTAATCTCATAAAAACAATATCGCTGGATAAACCCAGTAGTACTGTTTATATAGAGACAAAAGATGATCCCGACGCACCTTTCATAAAAGTAGAAAATCCACCTGTATTCCAAGGAGGCGATATTAATGCGTTCCGAATGTGGGTAACCCAACAAATAAAATATCCGAAAGAAGCCGTAGACAAACAGATATCAGGTGTAGTTATTGTAAATTTTATTATTGAAAAAGACGGCTCCTTGAGTTCAATAAATATTGCAAACGAACCGAACAAATTATTATCAGATGAAATAATAAGGATACTGAAACAATCTCCCAAATGGACACCAGGGACCCAAAGAGGTGAAACAGTCAGAGTTAAATTTACAATGCCTTTTGAATTCACCCTCCAATAAATAACATCAATAAAAAAGGCTGCTCTGATGAGCAGCCTTTTCAATATATAAATCTACAAATTTATTTACGGATAGCAGCAACACCGGGCAATTCAACACCTTCCATATATTCGAGGAGAGCACCACCACCAGTTGAAACATAACTAACTTTATCAGCCATACCATACTGGTTAATGAATGCAACAGAATCACCACCTCCAATAAGAGAATAAGCGCCATTTTTAGTAGCTTCCACGATAGCTTCAGCAACAGCCATAGAGCCTTTAGCAAAATTAGGCATTTCAAATACACCTACAGGACCGTTCCATAGAATAGTTTTTGAAGTCAAAATAACTTGTTTAAATGCCTCCATAGCTTTAGGACCTATATCAAGACCTTCCCAACCGTCAGGAATATCGTTAGAAGGACAAACTTTGGTATTAGCATCGTTTTTGAAATCGTCTGCACAAAGAGCATCTTCTGCCAAGAATACCTTTACGTTCTTTTCTTTAGCCAATTTAAGGATGGAAAGGGCTGTTTCGAACTGATCCGGTTCACATATACTGCTACCCACTTTACCACCCTGAGCAGCCATGAAAGTATATGTCATACCACCACCAAGGATCAGGTTATCCACCTTGTCCATCAATTTTTCAATAATTGTAATTTTACTCGACACTTTAGAGCCGCCAAGGATTGCAGTGAAAGGACGAGATGGAGATTCAAGAACCTTATCGATAGCTTTCAATTCACCTTCCATTACATAACCGAACATTTTGTCATTAGGGAAATATTCGGCGATAAGAGCTGTAGAAGCGTGTGCACGGTGAGCAGTACCAAATGCATCATTAATATATACGTCAGCGTATGAAGCGAGTTTTTTGGTAAATTCTTTCTGGCTGGCTTTAACAGCTTTTTTAGCAGCAGCTTTTTCTTCGTCAGTAGCATCGTCTTTCAAGCCACGAGGTTTACCTTCTTCTTCAGCATAGAAACGAAGATTTTCAAGGAGCAATACCTGACCTGGTTTCAAAGCAGCAGCTTTTTTAGCAGCTTCTTCACCCATGCAGTCACCTGCGAAATCAACTTTTACACCAAGTCTTTTTTCTATCGTAGGTATGATATGTTTTAGAGAAAATTTATCTTCAGGGCCTTTTTTAGGACGTCCCAAGTGAGACATAAGAACTACTGAACCACCTTTTTCCAACACTTTTTTTATGGTAGGGATAGCTGCACGGATACGAGTATCATCCGTAACTTCAAGTTTTTCATTTAAAGGCACATTAAAATCTACGCGGATAATTGCGCGTTTGCCTGTAAAATCATACGTTTCGATTGATTGCATAATATTGAATTTTAAATTAAGATTTTCCATCTAATCAAAGTACAAAGTTACGCTTTTCCATGAATAAATTTTACATTCAGCGAGAAATTTTGTTGAAAAAGGGTATCTTTGCTTAAGTTCCGATTCAATAATGTAAAACCATACGGATATGGCCGCAAAAATTTCAATAGATGAAATAGATCGAAAAATTCTCTCTTACCTTGTCAACAATGCACGTATGCCGTTTTTAGAGATTGCACGCGAATGTGGTATTTCCGGTGCAGCTATTCACCAACGTGTAAAAAAGCTGGAAGATTCCGGAGTAATATTGGGGTCGAAAGTGATTATTGATCCTAAAGCAATAGGTTATGATGTATGTGCAATAATAGGCATAAGGTTGTTCGATCCCTCCAAGAACATGGAATCTCTCGAAAGGTTGAAAGCCATACCCGAGATTGTCGAATGTCACTTTATAACCGGGAAATACAATATTTTGACAAAGCTCTTCTGCCGTGACAACGAACATTTGATGCACACTATATTCGACTATATCTACCAAATACCGGGAATATCCCAGACCGAGACGTTCATATCATTGACGGAATCGTTCAACCGACAGGTTGACATTAATATAAACAATGAAGAATAATCATTATGTCTGCAATAAGGCTTACAAAAGAGTTTTCATTCGAAATGGCCCATACTCTGACAGGATACGATGGGGCTTGTCGTGAAATACACGGTCATTCATATAAATTGTTTGTAACAATTAAAGGAGAACCCATATCTGATCCATCCGA
This sequence comes from uncultured Alistipes sp., assembly GCA_949296995.1. Taxonomy (GTDB): domain Bacteria; phylum Bacteroidota; class Bacteroidia; order Bacteroidales; family Rikenellaceae; genus Alistipes_A. The sequence continues at coordinate 2,544 of CASFSC010000164.1, forward strand.
TCCTAAATATGGCATGGTTATGGATTTCGGAGATTTGAAAAGAATCGTTGGGAGGCTCATAGTAGATCGTTTCGATCATGCCTTGGTACTTCGTCGTACCGACCAGAACGAAAGTTTCATACAATGCTTGAGACAAAACTATAATAAAGTTGAAATTACAGACTACCAGCCCACATGTGAAAATATGGTTTCAATGTTTGCAAGAATCATATCGTCAGAACTGCCGGAACGTGTAGAACTGTTTTCCCTGAAGTTGCATGAGACAGCCACTTCTTACGCTGAATGGCTACAAAGCGATAATTTATAAACATGGAAAAATTATTTCTTATAGATGCCTATGCATTGATATTCAGGTTCTACTATGCCTTTATCAATCGCCCCATGCGTAACAGTGCAGGCATGAATACCTCTGCCATATTCGGATTCGTAAAATTCCTGCGAGATGTAATAAAACGTGAAGAACCCCGCTATTTAGGAGTAGCTTTTGATCCAGCCGGAGGTAACTTCCGCCACGACATATATCCGGAATATAAAGCTAATAGGGATGAGACCCCCGAAGATATAAAACAAGCTGTTCCGTATATAAAAAAGATACTTGAAGCAATGCGTATTCCAGTGCTTGAAATACCAGGATACGAAGCGGACGACGTAATAGGGACACTTGCCATCGAGGCATCCAATTCGGGATTCGAAGTATTCATGGTAACTCCCGATAAAGATTTCGGACAGTTGGTACGCCCTACGGTTCACATTTATAAACCGGGCAAAGGAGGCAATGGTATCGATATAATTGGATGCGACAATATTAAAGAAAATTACGGTATAGATGATCCACGTAAAGTCATCGACATACTTGCACTATGGGGTGATGCAGCCGACAATATTCCAGGTGTTCCAGGGATAGGAGAAAAAAGTGCAGCCAAATTGGTGGGTCAATATGGTACTGTTGAAGATATATTGGCCAATACGGACAAACTTTCCGGCAAACAAAAAGAGAATATCGTATCTCATCGCGACCAGATACTAATGGCCAAACAACTCGCTACTATTGTTCTGAACGTCCCTGTAAAATTCGAGCCTGACAAGTTGGAAATAGAGACTCCCGATATAGATGAACTGTCAGATATATATAAAGAGTTAGGATTCAGAATGTTTTTACAGGAATTGCAAGATACTGTACCCACAAAATTCAAATCTTCGACTCCTCAAAACGATGCATCTATTCAACCTCAATCGGGTTCGACACCTGTTCAGGGCAATCTTTTCGACAATCAGCAAACAAAAAAGATAACGACAGGACCTGTAACCACTACATCCCCTGAACCGGACCTGTTTTCCAACGTTTCCTATAGTACCATAGAAAATACGCCACACACATATCTGACTGTCACCGACACGGAAGCTCTAAAAAAACTGTGCGACAAATTATCGACATGTAAAGAGTTCTGTTTTGATACTGAAACCACCGGATTCGATATTTTCCGCGACAGACTGGTCGGCATATCATTTGCCATTAATCCTCACGAAGCATGGTATGTACCGTGCGACAAAAACAATACGGAGGAAATAATCAGTATCTTCAAACCACTGTTTGAAAATGATTCCATCGCCAAAATAGGTCAAAACATCAAGTTTGACATTATGGTATTACGTAATGCCGGTATAGAGGTTAAGGGCAAATTTTATGATCCTATGATCATACATTATCTTCTCAATCCGGAATCTCGCCACGGGATGGATTATCTTGCCCGCACCTATCTCAATTATTCTCCTGTTCCGATTGAATCACTTATAGGTAAAGGGGCCAAACAGATAACGATGGACATGGTTTCGGTTGATACAGTTTCCGAATATTCAAGCGAAGACGCCGACATTACTTTCCAATTAAAACAAGTATTATGGCAACAGCTCGAAGATGCAAAATTGGTTGATCTTTATGATAAGATAGAAGAACCTCTTATCAATGTTTTGGCAAATATAGAGATGACAGGTGTCAAAATAGATACTGCAGGTCTTGCCACCTCGGGCGAAGTACTTACGACAGAGCTTTCAGGACTCGAAACACGCATAAGAGAGATGGCAGGAGAACCCACATTAAATATAAATTCTGCCAAACAATTAGGCGAAGCACTTTTCGGGAAGATGAAAATAGATCCGAAACCACGTATGACAAAAACCAAACAGTATCGTACAGATGAGGAATACTTACAAATGTTGTATGATCGTCATCCGATTGTCGGATTGATATTGGAATATCGCGGTCTGAAGAAATTACTTTCGACTTATATAGAAGCTTTACCATTGCTGGTCAATCCGGTTACAGGACGTATACACACATCCTTTAATCAGACCGTCACTGCGACGGGACGATTAAGTTCGACCAATCCGAATTTGCAAAATATACCTATCCGTGATGAACGAGGGCGAGAAATACGTAAGGCATTTATTCCATCTGATGAAGATCACCTTCTGTTATCAGCTGATTACTCACAAATAGAATTACGTTTGATGGCACATCTGAGTGGAGATGAAGCGATGTTAAAAGCATTCAAAGAAGGAGCCGATATACACACTGCTACTGCATCCCGACTGTTTGGGGTGCCTGCGAACGAAGTCACACGAGAACAACGCCGA
>CASFSC010000165.1 GCA_949296995.1 uncultured Alistipes sp.
AAATTTGACAGGTCTAAACCGCACGTAAACATCGGTACTATCGGACACGTTGACCACGGTAAAACAACCCTTACCGCTGCTATTACGACAGTTCTTGCTAAACAAGGTCTTTCAGAATTGCGTTCTTTCGACTCTATCGACAACGCTCCTGAAGAAAAAGAACGTGGTATTACAATTAACACTGCTCACGTTGAATATTCAACTGCAAACCGTCACTATGCTCACGTAGACTGCCCGGGACACGCCGACTACGTTAAAAACATGGTTACTGGTGCTGCTCAAATGGACGGTGCCATCTTGGTTGTTGCTGCAACTGATGGTCCTATGCCTCAAACTAACGAACACGTACTGCTCGCTCGTCAGGTGAACGTTCCTAAAATTATCGTATTCCTTAACAAATGCGATATGGTCGACGACCCTGAAATGCTCGACCTCGTTGAATTGGAAGTGCGTGACCTCTTGAATAAATACGAATTCGATGGTGATAACGCTCCTATTATACACGGTTCTGCTCTCGGCGCACTGAATGGCGAAGCAAAATGGGAAGAAAAAATAATGGAACTTATGGATGCTGTAGATACATATATTCCACTGCCTCCTCGTGACGTTGAAAAACCATTCCTTATGCCTGTTGAAGACGTATTCTCTATCACAGGTCGTGGTACAGTGCTTACTGGTCGTATCGAAACTGGTGTTATCAAAGTAGGTGATCCTGTGGAAATTGTCGGTCTTGCTGAAAAATCTCTTACTTCTACTTGTACAGGTGTGGAAATGTTCCGTAAACTCCTCGATTCAGGTGAAGCTGGTGATAACGTAGGTCTTTTGATGCGTGGTATCGATAAAAAAGATGTTAAACGTGGTATGGTCGTTGCTAAACCAGGTTCTATCAAACCTCACAAAAAATTCAAAGCTGAAGTTTATATCCTGAAAAAAGAAGAAGGTGGTCGTCACACCCCATTCCACAACAAATATCGCCCTCAATTCTATCTCCGTACACTTGACGTAACCGGCGAATGCGAATTGCCAGAAGGTGTTGAAATGGTAATGCCAGGTGATAATGTTACTATTACTGTAGAACTTATCTACCCTGTTGCTCTTAACGTAGGTCTCCGTTTCGCTATCCGCGAAGGTGGTCGTACAGTAGGTGCTGGTCAGATTACCGAAATTATCGAATAATACTTGATAATAAAATTAAAGCAGTGTGACAAAACACACTGCTTTAAATTACGAGTGTAGTTCAAGGGTAGAATAGTGGTCTCCAAAACCATTGATGGGAGTTCGAATCTCTCCACTCGTGCAAATTAAAAAATATACACAAATGAAAATCGTAAATTACGTTAAAGAATCCTACGACGAGCTGGTTCACAAAGTGTCTTGGCCTACATGGGGACAATTATCTAATTCAGCTGTAATTGTTATGACTGCTTCCGTCATATTTGCACTGATTATCCTTGTGATGGACTTGGCTTTTGAGAACATCATGAAAGCTATATATAGCATTCTTTATTAATAAATTCAATTTCACTATTAATAAAGATGAGCGAAAAAGAACAAAAACAATGGTATGTTATTCGTGCCATCGGAGGTAAAGAAAAAAAGGTGAAAGAGTACATTGAACTCGAAGTCCGCAATTCTCACCTCGAAGACTATATCTCCCAAGTGTTGATCCCTACTGAAAAAGTTTACTCTATCAAAAACGGTAAAAAAATCAGCAGGGAAAAAGTTTCTTATCCGGGCTATGTCTTAGTCGAAGCAGCTCTGGTAGGTGAAATCCCATTTATCCTTCGCAATACTCCTAACGTCTTGGGCTTCCTCGGTGACACAAAAGCCACTTCTATGGAGGCTACCCCTCTAAGACCTCAAGAAGTAAGCCGTATATTAGGACGTGTCGACGAACTTAGCGTTAGTGAAGAAGAAAACGAAGTTCCTTTCTTTGTCGGTGAAACAGTAAAGGTAACCGATGGACCTTTCTCAAGTTTCTCGGGAACTATTGAAGCTGTGGATAACGACAGAAAAAAACTTACCGTTTCTGTGAAGATATTTGGCCGCAAAACTCCTATGGAGTTGAGCTTTATACAAGTTGAAAAAGAATAATTAACCAAAGGAAAATTATGGCAAAAGAGGTTGCTGCGTTAATTAAATTGCAGATTAAAGGCGGTGCTGCAAATCCTTCGCCACCAGTAGGTCCCGCGTTAGGTGCCAAGGGTGTGAATATAATGGACTTTTGTAAACAGTTCAACGCAAGGACGCAGGACAAAGCAGGAAAAGTCCTTCCTGTTATTATCACCGTATATAGCGATAAGTCATTTGACTTTATCATTAAGCAGCCACCGGTAGCCGTACAGCTCAAAGAGGCTGCAAAACTCAAATCGGGATCTGCTGAACCTAACCGTAAAAAAGTAGGCGAAATCAGTTGGGAACAAATTAAAGAAATCGCAACTGACAAGATGGCCGATATGAATTGCTTCACTATTGAGTCTGCTATGCGTATGGTTGCTGGTACAGCACGTAGCATGGGAATCAATGTCGTAGGCGAATTTCCTAAGTTGTAATTTTAAAAATTACTGAAATGAGTAAGCTGACCAAAAATAAAAAAATGGCTCTTGCTAAGGTCGAACCACACAAGATCTACAAACTAAGTGAGGCGGCAGCTCTTCTAAAGGAGATTACCTTTACGAAATTTGATGCTTCCGTAGATATAGACGTGCGTCTGGGGGTTGACCCGCGTAAGGCTAACCAGATGGTAAGGGGCGTTGTTACCTTGCCTCACGGTACCGGTAAAACAGTGCGTGTGCTGGTGCTTTGTTCTCCTGAAAAATAAAACGAATATAAAGACGCTGGAGCTGATTTTGTCGGATTAGATGAATATATTGAAAAAATCAAAGGTGGTTGGACTGATGTGGATGTCATAATTACCACTCCTAACGTAATGGCTAAAGTTGGGGCTTTGGGTCGTATTCTTGGCCCGAGAGGTTTAATGCCTAACCCTAAAACAGGTACCGTTACTATGGAAGTCGGAAAAGCTGTTAAAGAAGTAAAAGCTGGTAAAATCGACTTCAAAGTAGATAAATTCGGTATCGTACATACTGCTATCGGAAAAGCTTCTTTCTCCGCTGAGCAAATTGCCGACAATGCAAAGGAATTTATGGCTACCATCATGAAACTTAAACCTGCTGCTGCTAAAGGCTCTTATGTGAAGAGTATTTTCATCTCTACTACTATGAGTGCCGGACTGCAGATAGATCCTAAATCGGTTGAAACTAAATAAAACTGAAAAGAGATGAACAAAGAAGAAAAAACAGCTATTATTAATAGTTTAGCCGATAAGCTTAAGAGTTACTCTCATTTCTATTTGACCGATGCATCTGAACTCAACGCTGAACAAACTGCTAAACTCCGCAGAGCTTGCTTTGAGAAAGATGTTAACATGATAGTAGTTAAGAATACTCTTTTCATTAAAGCTCTCGAACAAGTTGATAAAACTAACGATGAACTGATTCAGGCATTGAAAGGTTCTACAGCTGTGATGTTCACTAACTCTGGCAAAAACCCTGCTGTGCTTATTAAGGAATTCAGAAAAACTAATGCAAAACCTCTCCTTAAAGCTGCATATGTAGAAGAATGTGTTTATGTCGGAGAACAGTCACTCGAAGAACTCGCAAATATCAAATCTCGTGAAGAGCTTATTGGCGAAATCGTCGCTCTGCTGCAATCACCGGCGAAAAACGTTATATCCGCGCTGCAAGCTTCAGCCGGACAAAAAATCGCAGGACTGGTTAAAGCCCTCGAAGAAAGAAACGCATAATTATTTTATTAATCGTCTAACATTTAAAAATTTTATATACAATGGCCGATATCAAAAAATTAGCTGAAGAGTTGGTAAACCTGACAGTTAAGGAAGTAAACGAACTTGCAACTATTCTTAAAGACGAATACGGTATTGAACCTGCTGCTGCTGCAGTTGCTGTTGCTGCTGCTGCTCCTGTTGCTGGTGGAGCTGCTGCCGCTGAAGAAAAAACAGCTTTCGATGTTGTTCTCAAATCTGCTGGTCAAGCTAAACTTCAGGTAGTTAAAGCTGTTAAAGATATTACCGGTTTAGGTCTTAAAGAAGCTAAAGATTTAGTTGACGGTGCGCCTAAGAACATCAAAGAAGGTGTATCTAAAGAAGAAGCTGAACAAATCAAAGCACAACTTGAAGAAGCTGGAGCTGAAGTTGAAGTTAAATAATTACAACTTTACTGCTATTCTATACAGGTGTAGAGTCTATTAAAGACTCTATACCTTTTTCTCGTTTATCGAATTTATAATAAATTTATATACGAGTCCCTTTAGACAGAGATTTTAGATACACGTTCTTAATCTTCAATATAATTCCGGAGACAATGTCCTCAAACACAAACAATACACGTATTAGCTTTTCAACAGTTAAAAACAGGCTGCCTTATCCTGATTTCCTGGAGATTCAGCTTAAATCATTTCAAGATTTCTTCCAATTAGACACCACTGCAGAAAACCGTAAAAATGAAGGTCTCTACAAAGTCTTTATGGAAAATTTCCCGATAACTGACACGCGAAATAATTTCGTCTTAGAGTTTATCGATTATTATGTCGACCCTCCTCGCTATTCGCTCGAAGAATGTCTCGAAAGAGGGCTTACATACAGCGTTCCGCTGAAAGCAAAACTTAAATTGTACTGTACAGACCCAGAACATGAGGATTTCGATACTGTCGTTCAGGATGTATATTTCGGTACAATCCCTTATATGACTCCGCGTGGTACTTTTGTTATAAATGGTGCTGAACGTGTTGTCGTATCTCAGCTGCACCGTTCGCCGGGTGTATTCTTCGGACAAAGCATACATACGAACGGAACAAAGCTGTATTCTGCCAGAATTATCCCTTTTAAAGGATCCTGGATAGAATTCGCTACTGACATTAACAATGTCATGTACGCTTACATTGACCGTAAAAAGAAATTGCCTGTCACTACACTTCTGAGAGCTATCGGATTTGAAAGCGATAAGCAAATTCTCGAAATATTCGACCTTGCTGAAGATGTAAAGGTCACTAAAACAAACCTTAAAAAAGCTGTCGGACAAAGACTCGCTGCCCGTGTCCTTAAAACTTGGGTCGAAGACTTTGTCGATGAGGATACCGGTGAAGTTGTATCCATAGAACGTAATGAAATTATTATCGATCGCGAAACTGTACTCGAAGAGAGCCACATTGATGAAATTATCGAATCGGGGGCTAAAAGTATCCTTATTCATAAAGAAGCTCAAAGCGGAACGGACTTCTCGATCGTATACAATACTCTGCAAAAAGACCCTTGTAACTCTGAAAAAGAAGCTGTTGTCTATATATACAGGCAATTGCGTAACTCTGAACCACCCGATGAAGCTACAGCAAGAGACGTCATAGAAAAATTGTTCTTCTCGGACAAACGATATGACCTCGGTGATGTGGGGCGTTTCAGAATAAACAAAAAACTGGGACTCGATATCTCTCCCGATGTCAAAATTTTGACGCGTGAAGATATTATCAGTATTATTAAATATCTGATTTCTCTCATAAATTCAAAAACCGATGTCGATGATATAGACCACCTCTCTAACCGTAGGGTTCGTACTGTAGGTGAACAACTCGCTAACCAATTCAGCGTAGGATTCGTCCGTATGGCCCGTACTATTAGGGAACGTATGAATGTCAGGGATAACGAAGTATTTACTCCTGTTGACCTGATAAATGCCAAAACGCTTTCGTCAGTCATAAACTCATTCTTCGGTACAAACCAGTTGTCTCAATTCATGGATCAGACAAATCCGCTGGCCGAAATGACTCACAAACGTCGTTTGTCTGCACTCGGACCTGGTGGTCTGTCTCGTGAAAGAGCAGGGTTCGAAGTACGTGACGTTCACTATACACATTATGGCCGTTTATGCCCTATCGAAACACCGGAAGGTCCTAATATCGGTCTTATTTCTTCTCTTTGCGTATATGCTAAAATAAGTCCTATGGGATTTATCGAAACGCCATACCGCAAAGTAAAAGATGGCAAAGTTGACCTCAATGATAAAGGAGTCGTTTATTTGAGTGCTGAAGAAGAAGAAGGTCTGGTTATAGCTCAAGCCAGCTCGCCTCTGAATGAAAAAGGAGAATTCCTCGTACCGGATAAAATCAAATCCCGTTTAGGTAGCGACTTCCCTGTCGTATCTGAAAATGAGGTAAACCTTATGGATGTCGCTCCAAATCAAATCGCATCCATCGCCGCAAGCTTAATTCCATTCCTCGAACATGACGACGCAAACCGTGCTTTGATGGGATCGAACATGATGCGTCAGGCAGTTCCTTTAGTAATGCCTGAAGCGCCTATTGTTGGTACTGGTTTGGAAAAAGATATGATCGCTGACAGCCGTATACAAATAGTGGCTGAAGAAAACGGAGAAGTAGTATTTGCTGACGCTCAATACATAAAAATAAAATACGATCGTACAGATGAAGAAAAATTGGTTAGTTTCGATGACGAAGTAACGGTTTACAAACTCCCTCGTTACAGAAAAACAAACCAAAATACATCAATTACTCTAAAACCTATCGTAAAGAAAGGACAAAAGGTAATTAAAGGACAAATTCTTACGGAAGGATACTCTACGGAAAAAGGTGAACTCGCTTTGGGTCGTAATCTGAAAGTAGCATTCATGCCGTGGAAAGGGTATAACTTCGAGGATGCAATCGTTATTTCCGAACGTTTGTTACGTGACGACATATTCACATCGGTACACGTCGATGAATATATCATGGAGGTTAGGGATACCAAACGAGGTGTCGAAGAACTTACCGCAGATATTCCTAATGTCAGTGAAGATGCTACCAAAGATTTGGACGAAAATGGTATAATTCGTATCGGAGCGAACGTTATTCCTGGTGATATCCTTATAGGTAAAATCACTCCAAAAGGGGAAAGCGATCCTTCTCCTGAAGAAAAATTGTTGCGTGCAATTTTCGGAGATAAAGCTGGCGATGTAAAAGATGCTTCTCTAAAAGCTCAACCTTCTTTGTATGGTGTAGTTATTGACAAAAAACTTTTCAGCCGTGCAAATAAGGATGGTAAAAAGAATAAAAATGCTGAAAAAGTTCAACTCGAAAAACTTGAAGCTGCATTCTACAAAGAAACAGAAGCTCTTAAAGACAAATTGATCGAAAAGCTATGGGTACTGTTAAAAGATAAAACAGCTGTGGGCATACGTGACTATTTCGATGTAGAAATAGTTGCAAAAGGAGCTCGCTTTACTCAAAAAATGCTTGCCGATCTCGATTATCTGAATATCGCTACAGACAAATGGACTGGTGATGCTCATAAAGACAGTCTTATCGAAAAGACTATTAACAATTATGTAATAAAATATAAAGAACTCGACGCAGCTCTTAAACGTGACAAATATAACCTTACAAACGGTGATGAACTTCCTGCAGGAATAATCCAGTTGGCTAAAGTTTATATTGCTAAAAAACGTAAACTGAGAGTAGGTGATAAAATGGCTGGGCGTCACGGGAACAAAGGTATTGTTGCAAAAGTCGTACGTGACGAAGATATGCCGTTCCTCGAAGATGGTTCGATCGTTGATATAGTTCTTAACCCGTTGGGTGTGCCTTCTCGTATGAACCTCGGACAGATTTACGAAACTGTTCTCGGTTGGGCTGGTAAAGAACTCGGATTGAAATTCGCAACACCTATATTCGATGGAGCTTCGCTCGACGAAATAAACGAATATACTGCTAAAGCAGGTGTCCCAAGAAGTGGTCGTACATATCTTTTCGACGGAGGAACAGGAGAAAAATTCGATCAACCTGCAACTGTCGGTGTGATATACATGCTCAAACTGGGACATATGGTCGACGATAAAATGCACGCCCGTTCTATCGGTCCGTACTCACTTATCACTCAACAACCACTTGGTGGTAAGGCTCAATTCGGAGGTCAGCGTTTCGGGGAAATGGAAGTGTGGGCTCTCGAAGCTTTCGGTGCCGCAAACATCCTTCAGGAAATACTTACTATCAAATCCGACGATGTTATGGGACGTGCAAAAGCTTACGAAGCTATTGTTAAAGGTGACAATCTTCCTACGCCGGGTATTCCCGAATCGCTCAACGTTTTGTTGCATGAACTGAGAGGTCTTGCCCTCAGCGTTAAGTTAGAATAGTACTAAATGGTACTATAACAGTTTGTTTGGAAAATATAAAAGATAAGAATATGTCATTCAAAAAAGACAACAAGTCTCAAGGAAGTTTCTCAAAGATATCGATAGGTCTGGCTTCTCCTGAAGAAATTCTGGAAAATTCCAGCGGCGAAGTATTGAAACCCGAAACGATTAATTATCGTACATACAAACCTGAACGAGACGGACTTTTCTGTGAAAGAATTTTCGGCCCTGTAAAGGATTATGAATGCCATTGCGGAAAATATAAACGAATACGTTACAAAGGTATCGTCTGCGATCGATGCGGTGTGGAAGTCACTGAGAAAAAAGTCAGAAGGGAAAGAATGGGACATATATCTCTTGTCGTTCCCGTAGCTCACATCTGGTATTTTAAATCGCTCCCCAGCAAAATCGGATATTTGTTAGGTATTCCTTCGAAAAAACTCGAAGCTATAATATATTACGAAAGATATGTTGTTATTCAGAGCGGAGCCGCTGCCGATAAAGGTATTGCAGATCTCGACCTGTTAGCGGAAAAAGAATATCTCGATATATTGGCCGAACTTCCTAAAGGAAATCAGCAACTCGATGATTCCGATCCTCAGAAATTCATCGCTATGATGGGGGCTGAAGCAATATATACTTTATTGCAAAGAGTCGACCTCGATGAACTGTCTTATTCTTTGAGACACAAGGCAAGCATAGAAACTTCTCAACAACGTAAAGCTGAAGCTCTGAAAAGACTTCATGTCGTTGAAGCTTTCCGTGAATCTAAAGATGTTAATAAACCGGAATGGATGATATTAAAAGTTATTCCTGTCATCCCTCCTGAATTACGTCCTTTGGTGCCTCTTGACGGAGGTCGTTTCGCAACATCAGACTTGAACGACCTGTATCGTCGTGTAATAATAAGAAACAATCGTCTGAAAAGATTGATCGAAATAAAAGCTCCTGACGTGATATTGCGTAATGAAAAACGTATGTTGCAGGAAGCTGTCGATTCTCTTTTGGACAACTCTCGTAAAAGCAATGCCGTTAAAACCGAATCAAACAGACCGTTAAAATCTCTTTCGGACAGTTTGAAAGGTAAACAAGGTCGTTTCCGTCAGAACCTCCTCGGTAAACGTGTAGACTACTCTGCTCGTTCGGTTATCGTGGTCGGTCCTGAGTTGAAAATGCACGAAATGGGGATTCCTAAAGATATGGCTGCAGAACTTTACAAACCTTTTGTAATACGCAAGCTTATCGAAAGAGGAATCGTAAAAACGGTAAAATCTGCTAAAAAAATTATCGACCGCAAGGACCCTGTAATATGGGATATCTTGGAAAATGTGATTAAAGGTCACCCGGTCTTAATGAACCGTGCCCCGACCCTCCACCGTTTAGGTATACAGGCATTCCAACCAAAACTTATTGAAGGAAAGGCTTTGCAACTTCACCCTCTGGCATGTACAGCATTCAATGCCGACTTCGACGGTGACCAGATGGCCATACACCTCCCATTGGGGAATGCGGCTATATTGGAAGCTCAATTACTTATGTTGGGTTCTCATAACATTCTGAACCCTGCAAACGGTGCTCCTATCACCGTGCCTTCACAGGATATGGTGCTGGGTCTATATTACATAACAAAAGAGCTCAAAGGTGCCAAAGGTGAAGGATTTACATTCTACGGTCCTGAAGAAGCTATCATTGCATACAACGAAGGTCGTGCCGATTTGCACGCTAAAGTAAAAGTTCTGACTGATACTTTGGATGAAAACGGAGCGCCTGTGAAAAAACTCATAGATACCACAATCGGACGTATTATGTTCAACCAAGTCGTTCCGAAAGAGGTAGGATATATTAACGAAGTTTTGACTAAACGTTCTCTTAGAGATATTATCGGTACCGTCATGAAAAAAGCAGGAGCCGATAAAGCAGCTAACTTCCTGGATGATATCAAATCTATGGGATACCAGATGGCATTCAAAGGAGGACTTTCTTTCAACCTCGACGCTGTTATAATTCCTGAAGAAAAAGAAAAACTTGTAAATGAAGGATATGAACGTGTCGATGAAGTGATGGAAAGCTACAACATGGGGCTTATCACAAATAATGAACGTTACAATCAGATAATCGATATTTGGACCAATATAAACATCAAGCTGACAAAAGCTGTGTTGGATCACCTTACATCAGACATGAACGGTTTCAATCCGGTTTACATGATGCTTGACTCAGGTGCTCGTGGTTCGAAAGAACAGATACGTCAGCTCTCCGGTATGCGTGGTCTTATGGCTAAACCGCAGAAATCAGGGGCTGAAGGTGGACAAGTTATCGAAAACCCTATCCTTTCGAACTTCAAAGAAGGTCTTTCGGTATTGGAATACTTTATTTCTACACACGGTGCTCGTAAAGGTCTTGCCGATACTGCTTTGAAAACTGCTGATGCAGGGTATCTTACTCGTCGTCTTGTCGACGTCTCTCAGGACGTAATAATTACTGAAGAGGACTGCGGTACATTGCGTGGACTCAATGCTACGGCAATTAAACGTAATGAAGATGTTGTCCAAACACTTTATGAACGTATCCTCGGTCGTACGGCGGTTCATGATGTGATTAATCCTATGACTGGAGAACTAATCGTTGCTGCAGGTGAAGAAATTACTGAAGATATCGCAGCTGCAATCGAAGAAGCTCCTATCGAATCTGTTGAAATTCGTTCTGTACTTACTTGCGAATCTCGCAACGGCGTGTGTGCTAAATGTTACGGCCGTAACCTCGCAACAGGACGTATGGTACAAAAAGGTGAAGTCGTAGGTGTAATCGCTGCTCAATCTATCGGTGAACCTGGTACTCAGTTGACTTTGCGTACATTCCACGTCGGTGGTGTGGCTGGGGGAGTCGCTACGGATAACAGCATAGTATCAAAATATGACGGTAAACTCGAAATAGAAGATCTCCGTGTAGTAAAATCTCAAAACGATGCAGGCGCAGAAATAGATGTTGTAATCAGTCGTTTGGCTGAACTGAAAATAATAGATATACATACGGGAATTACACTTTACACTCATAATCTACCTTATGGTGCCACTTTGTATTTCAAAGATGGAGACATTGTGAAAAAAGGTGATCTAGTTTGCGAATGGGATCCATACAACGCCGTTATAATTTCTGACCATGACGGTAAAGTCGGTTTTGAAAACGTTATAGAAGGTGTTACATACCGTGATGAATTCGATGAACAGACCGGTTTCCGTGAAAAAGTAATCATCGAATCGAGAGATAAGACTAAAAACCCTGTTATCAAAATCCTTGATAAGAATGGTGAAGAACAAAAACAGTATAACTTACCTGTAGGGGCTCATATAGTTGTTAAGGAAAATGCCAGTATCAAAGCTGGAGAAATCCTTATCAAGATTCCACGTGCAGTAGGTAAAGCTGGTGATATTACGGGAGGTCTTCCTCGTGTTACGGAACTGTTCGAAGCGCGTAACCCATCGAATCCGGCCATTGTATCTGAAATCGACGGTGAAGTATCATTCGGTAAAATCAAACGTGGGAACAGAGAAATTATCATCACTTCAAAAGCGGGAGATGTTAAAAAATATCTCGTACCTCTGTCAAGACAGATTCTCGTACAAGAAAACGACTATGTACGCGCAGGTATGCCGCTCTCTGATGGAGCTATAACTCCTAGCGATATACTTGCTATTCAAGGGCCTACAAAAGTACAGGAATATATCGTAAACGAAGTACAAGAAGTTTACCGCATGCAAGGTGTGAAAATTAACGATAAACACTTTGAAGTGATCGTTCGACAGATGATGAACAAAGTTCAAATCGAGGATCCGGGAGATACCAGATTCCTGGAAGAACAAATCGTCGATAAATGGCAGTTCATGGAAGTAAACGATGAACTTTATGATAAAGTCGTAGTTACTGATGCGGGAGATTCGACTACGGTAAAACCAGGTATGATCATATCTGTAAGACAATTGAGAGAAGAAAATTCTGTACTGAAACGTAAAGATCTCAAATTGGTACAAGTAAGGGATGTGATTCCTGCAACTTCGAACCAAATACTGCAGGGTATTACTCGTGCCGCTCTGCAAACAAACAGTTTCATGTCTGCTGCTGCATTCCAGGAAACAACAAAAGTTTTGAACGAAGCTGCTATATTGGGTAAAGTCGACCCATTGGAAAAACTGAAAGAAAATGTAATCTGCGGTCATCTGATACCTGCCGGTACAGGACAAAGAGAATTCCAGAATCTTATTGTAGGATCTCTTGAAGAATACAATAATATGGTAGCAAAAAAATAATTCGATGAATACTATACAAAAATAGAGGATGCTCGATGGGCATCCTCTATTTTTTTAATTAATTAATGTAATTTTATCCAAATTTAAATCTCACAAAATAAACCATGTTATGAAAAAAATCTGGCTCGTTGTATCGTGTTTAATATTGGCTGTAACTTCAATTAATGCTCAAAACATACAATATCCGTTCTTAAATACGGAACTATCTTTTGAGGAAAGAGTTAATGATTTGGTAAACCGCATGACACTCGAAGAAAAAGTAGGACAATTGATGTATAAATCACATGCAATACCAAGATTGGGAATACCGGCTTACAACTGGTGGAGCGGGGCAACACATGGCATAGGGAGAACAAAGGAAATCGTGACTGTCTACCCACAATCAATCGCACTCGCTGCGACATTCAATGTTCCCGAAATGTACATAACTGCCTCACAGATTTCAGATGAAGTACGGGCTATCCATCAAAAAGCAAAAAATGAAGGCCGTTTCGGTGAACAATATTACGGATTAACAATATGGGACCCCAATATTAATATATTCCGTGATCCCAGATGGGGACGTGGACACGAAACATACGGAGAAGACCCTTTCTTAACTGCCAAAATCGGAACTGCCTTTGTAAAGGGGTTGCAGGGTGATGATAACAAATATCTCAAGACATCTGCTTGTGCAAAACATTTTGCCGTACACAGCGGACCTGAAGCTTCTCGCAGCTCTTTCAACTCGGTAACATCTACATTCGATCTTTGGGACACATATCTGCCGGCATTCAAAGCTCTTATCAGTAATGGTAAGGTGTCGAGTGTCATGTGTGCATACAACCGTCTGAACGGAAAACCTTGCTGTGGATATGACCTGCTGATGCACAATATATTGCGAAATAAATTCGGATTCACAGGATATGCCGTATCTGATTGTGGCGCAATAGCGTGGTTTACAAGCGGACATAAAACTCATGAAAATCCATCGTTAGCTGCAATGGATGCTATACTGGCCGGAACAGATCTGGAATGTGGTGATGAAGAAACTTATGCAACGCTTATACAATCAGTATGGGATGGAAAAATAGATGAATCCGATCTTGATGAAAGCCTGAAAAGGGTACTTATGACAAAATTCAGATTGGGGATGTTCGATCCCGACTCAATGGTAAAATATACATCGATACCTTTCAGTGTTGTCAACAGTGAAGAACATAAAGAGCAGGCATTGAAAATGGCCAGGGAATCAATAGTTATGCTCAAAAATGAAAATAACACTCTTCCTTTGAGTAAAAACATCAGAAAAATTGCAATTATAGGTCCTAATGCTGACAACGAGATAACGCCACTTGCAAACTATAATGGAACTCCTGAAAAAATTATAACTCCTTTAGCCGGAATATCAGACAAGCTGCCTTCTGCAAAAATAATTTATGACCAAATTTCATATCCTGTGGTAAACAGAGAGGAGTTGAACAAAATAGATATACAATCTATCGTAAAAAAGGTCAAAGGTGCCGATGCTATCATCTTCGTAGGAGGTCTTAATGCAGAATTGGAAGGTGAAAACGGGGATGCAGGGAAGATCAAATACGACGGATTCAACGGTGGAGACCGAACCACAATAATGTTGCCGGAAATCCAAACGAGAATAATGAAAGCGCTGCACAAAACAGGCAAACCTGTGATATTCGTAATGATGACGGGAAGTGCTATTGCCATACCGTGGGAAGCCGAAAATATACCAGCCATAATAAATGTATGGTATGGAGGACAAGCCGTAGGTACTGCTTTAGCAGACGTATTGTTCGGCGATTATAACCCCAGCGGAAAGTTACCTGTAACATTTTACAAAAGCGACAGCGATCTGCCTCCATATGAAGATTATTCCATGGAGAACAGAACTTACCGTTATTTCAAAGGTACACCGTTATATCCATTCGGATTCGGGCTCAGCTATACCGATTTTACACTCTCGGATTTGAAATATGATAAAACTTCACGAACAGATCTCCCTGTTAAAGTAAGCGTAAAAATTACAAATAACGGGAAAACAGATGGAAGTGAAGTGGTACAATTATATGTATCCCGAACAGCAGAAGGATATACAACACCTATAAGTTCTTTGGCCGGATTTGAAAAAGTATTCCTGAAAGCAGGTGAAAGTAAAACCATTGAATATACGTTAACACCATCCGAATTATGCATGGTAAATAAATCAGGACAAAGATTTGTAGAACCGGGAGCTGTCTCCTTCACCGTAATAAACGGACAGAACAGAATTAAAAATGACAATAACGGAAAACAGACAGGTGTAATAAAATTGGAAGGAGAACCTTTCTTCGTTTATTGATGAAAATATAAAATCCGATAAATTTTAAAACTGTTATAAATATAAATAATAAAAAACGTCCTAAATAGGACGTTTTTTATTTGAATGATTTTTCTCATTTGTTGTGTATGATTTCAAATGTTCGAAAGATATGCCGATATTTTATATCCTGTCTTACGTCAGGCCATCATTGCTTCATGTCAGGGCAATGCGTATATTTTGTTTTAGAATGGCAAGCTTGAGGCAGATTCCGAATTTCCCTTTCTCTTGTAAGAAATGGTTCAAGTTAAATTTGAACGATAATATAACTTTTTTAGGTATGCAGATGATAAAATAGAAACTTACCTTTTGGTGATACGAATTTTAACCGTCACTTAATATAAAATCTTATTGAAAAGAGAAAGTCATAAAAGTCTCTACAAGAAAGAGAGATACAATCACATCCAAATGATCTCCGAAGGAATTATTCCTCACTTAAGGCAACCAACTGCTCCCTATACGCAGCAAGTATGCGCGACTTAGATATAAATCCCAAATAATGCATATCCTTATCGACAACAGGAAGCATCCATGCTTTAGATTGCTCGAAAGCGTCGAGAACACTGCTGACCTGCTCATTGGAATAGATTAAATCTGGGGGCGGAATCATATAATTATCTATTTTCAAGGAATATTTGTCACGATCGAACATGTCGGCGCGTAAATCATCCAATTGTACAACTCCCAACAAAACGCCTTTTTCACTCAATACAGGAAAAATATTACGACGTACCGTAGATATTAAATTAACTACATCTCCCAAAGTCGTATCAAGCGAAATAGGATGAAAATCGGTCTCCATCAAAGTTTTTAAATTAAGAAAAACCATAACGGACTTATCCTTATTATGGGTAAGCAATTCTCCCTGCTGCGAGAGTTTCTTTGTGTAAATGGAATAAGGTTCGAGATAATATCCCACTGCGAAAGAGGTCGCTGATACAAGCATCAACGGAACAAACAATACATAACCGTTGGTAAGTTCAGCTATAAGGAAAATAGCTGTCAATGGTGCTTTCATTACGCCTGACATCATACCTGCCATACCTACTAACGTAAACGGAATAGTCGGTATATTAAGCCCCAGAACAGCATTAATTATATAACCTATGGATGTGCCAGTCAGCGCTCCCACCAAAAGAGACGGCGCAAAAGACCCTCCCACTCCACCTGCTGCATTAGTAGCTGCCATGGCGACAACCTTGAAAAATAGCATCGCAACAAGATACAGACATACAACCCATTCGATATGACGGAAATTATAAAACATGGAATTATCGAACAATGAATCGATATTTCCGTGCATCATATCAGTCAATGCCTCATAACCCTCTCCGTACAAAGGCGGAAAGAAAAATATAAGAACACCTATTATGATACCTCCGATTATCCATTTTTTATACATGCCCTGGATAGTAGAGAATTTGGCGCCTATCCATGAATTGATACGGGTAAAATAGTATGACACCAAACCGCAAACAATCCCCAAAATAACATATACGGGAATATGTTTCAATTCGAAAATATCCTTTATAGTAACATTGAAGACCGGATCGAAACCACTCAAAAAAAACATCAGTGTCGTCGCCGTAACCGCAGAGATAAGCAACGGGATAATCGAGCCTACGGTTATATCAAGCATCAATATCTCAAGAACGAAAACAACTCCCGTAATAGGAGCTTTAAAAACAGCGGCCAATGCTGCCGCAGCCCCGCAACACAACAACAACGTAACATTCTTATAGTTCAGCCTCATAAAAGAGGCTATGTTGGAACCTATGGCTGAACCTGTCAATACAATAGGAGCTTCTGGTCCGACGGAACCGCCAAAACCAATCGTAGCCGAACTGGCGATAATGGAGGTATAACAATTATGTGGCTTGAGACGCGAACCTTTTTTGGACATGGCATATAGTACCCTTGTAATACCTTCACTGATATTATCCCTTACAACATACTTTACATACAATGAGGCAATGATTATACCTATTACAGGATATACAAGAAAAAAGAAACTGGCCGTATCGATTTTAAACCAACTTGTAAGTATATATTTGAAAAAATAGAGCGCTCCCTCAAAAATATAGGTCGCAAAACCTGCCGCCAAACCGACCAAAACAGCCAATATCATTATAAGCTGCCTGTCTGTAAGCCGCCTGGATAATACTATTACATAACGGTAAAGCGTATCAAGAGCTTTGCTCATTGCTTATCGTAATTCCTCTTTAAAAAGGTTTAATTCCCATTATTTCCCGTACTTCTGACAACGTTTTGTTTGCACTTACTCGAGCCTTCTCTGCTCCTTCCTTAACAACCTTGGACAAATAGGCTTCATTTGATGAAATATCTTTAATACGTTCACGTATGGGAGAGATAGTTTTGATTATGTCTTCGGCCAACTGCTTCTTCAAATCACCATAACGAATTTCACAACTATTCCATTTATCGGTAAAATAGCTCAAGGTATCCGGAGTGGAAACAGCTTTCATTATGGTAAACAGATTTGCAATAACATCCGGCATTGGACTATTCGGCTCCGTAGGTCCGGAATCGGTAACCGCTTTCATAACTTTTTTACGGATAACGCTGTCTTCATCAGAAAGATATATACAATTACCTTCGGATTTGCCCATCTTCCCGCTACCGTCCAAACCAGGTATTTTTACCAATTCCTGATTGAAATTATATGGAAGACTTTCCGGAAAATATTCTACACCATAAATCTGATTAAAACGACGTGCAAAACGACGGGTCAATTCCAGATGCTGCTCCTGATCCTTCCCAACCGGAACGCGTGTGGCTCGATGAATCAATATGTCTGCGGCCATTAAAACCGGATAGGTAAGTAACCCGGCATTGATATTACCCGGCTGTTTGCGAACTTTCTCTTTAAAGGAGGCCGTACGTTCCAACTCGCCCAAATATGCGTGCATGGATAGAAGCAATGACAGTTCGGCTACCTGTGGCAAATCACTCTGTATATATATCGTTGCCACATCCGGATCAAGTCCTGCTGCCAAATATTCTATCAATATACTACGTACATTATCGTGCAAATTAGCAGGATCAGGATGGGTCGTCAGAGAATGGTAATCAGCAATAAAAAAGAAGCAATTAGCTTCGTGCTGCATTCGCACAAAATTTTTCAATGCCCCGAAATAATTACCCAAATGTAACTGTCCTGTAGATCTGATCCCGCTTAATACTGTTTCCATTTCTCTCTATTTACTAATTTATCGGACAAAACTACTAATTTTTAAACTAAAACACACTAATCGTGACAATATTTGGATTACTTTTGCAAAAACTATAACAACTCTCTGAATGAATACTTACTGGAGAATACTCAGTTTTGCAAAACCAATAGGAAAATATGCCGTCCCATATTTCTTCTTCACTCTTTTTCATGCGATTTTCAATACCTTAACATTCGTATTGATTATTCCGATACTAAATACTCTGTTCGATGGTGATCAAGTGTTAGGACAAATAACCGAAATGCCTCATTTCGAATTATCGGTAAATTATCTTCAGGATACCATAAATTTCGTCCTGTACAAAATGTACGGTACGCATTACGAAGTAATGAACGTATTGATATTCCTCGCCATATTTATTGTATGTACTGCCTTGTTAAGCAACATTTTCAAATACCTCGGACAATGGACTATTGAAAAAGCTCGTATTATAACTTTGCAACGATTGAGAAACAAGGTTTTTGAAAATGTAATGTCTTTACAAGTTGGATTCTTCAGCAATGAACGTAAAGGCGATATTATATCGAAAATATCTTCTGATGTCCAAGTTGTACAGTTTTGTATTACAAGTACACTCCAGGTGCTATTCCGTGAACCTTTCCTGATCATAGGTTATATGTTCGCTTTAATAAGAATCTCTGGACAATTAACAATTTTCACAATAATATTCCTCCCTCTTATTGCATTTATAATAGGAAGTATCGTCAAAAAACTGAGAAGACCTGCATTGAAAGCTCAGGAAAAATTCGGCGAAATGGTCTCCATCTTGGATGAATCATTGATTGGAGTAAAAATTATCAAAGGATACAATGCAACGAATTATATAATCCGTAAATTCAAAAAAATAAATGAAGATTTCTCTGCCATATCGCGTTCAATGGCTAAAAGACAGCAATTAGGATCCCCTGTCAGTGAATTTTTAGGTGTTGCTGCTGTATCTGTAATCCTCGTATATGGGGGAAATCTCGTTACAGGTGGAAATCTGGCTGCATCAGAATTTATTGCATATATAGGAATTTTCTCACAAATTACACGCCCGGTAAGAGCAATAACAGATTCTTTAAGTACTATAAATCAAGGTATAGCCGCAGGAGAACGTGTCCTCGGATTGTTAGATGAAAAAAGCCAGATCGTATCTCCTCCAGACGCTGTCAAATTGGAATCTTTTAACAATGAAATAGAATTCCGTAACGTATCTTTCTCTTACGATTGCAAGAAAGTTATAGACAATATAAGTTTCAAAATCAAAAAAGGTGAGACAATCGCACTCGTAGGTCCTTCCGGGGGAGGTAAATCTACAATATCAGACCTTATTCCCCGGTTTTACGATGTTCAAGAGGGACAAATACTGATCGATGGTATAGACATACGCAAATACGATATAAAAAGTCTACGAGAACATATGGGAATCGTCGCTCAAGAAACAATACTGTTCAACGATACAATAGAAAACAATATAAGATTGGGGAAACGCGATGCCAACCTCTCGGACATAAAAAAAGCTGCAAAAGTAGCAAATGCAGAAAATTTCATCCTTGAAACAGAAAACGGATTTGAAACGAACATAGGTGATAGAGGAATGAAACTATCAGGCGGGCAACGACAAAGATTAAGCATCGCAAGAGCCGTCCTCAAAAATCCGGACATACTGATTTTGGACGAGGCTACTTCCGCTCTCGACCCAGAATCAGAAAAGCTGGTACAGGATGCTTTAAATTCGCTTCTTAAAGGGCGTACCTCACTGGTCATAGCACACCGATTGAGTACAATCCATAATGCAAACCATATAATAGTAATAGAGCACGGGAAAATAGCCGAACAGGGTACGCATCAAGAACTTATGGATAAAAACGGAATATATGCCAAACTCATCGAAATGCAACAACTCTCCTGAAACGAAACACAAAACATACGACCACATAATAAAAGGCGGATTATAATATCCGCCTTTTATTATTTATTTTATTAAATATATTGGAAAACTACGGATCAACTATGTTTTTCGCATTTTTTAATATCCTTGATCCTCAACTGTGGAGTGACAGTTCCACGATAATGATTCTCTATCACTGAATAGCAGACATCTATACTTCTTCCAGCACGTACATGTTCATAAAATTTAGGCTGCTGAAATGCTATGGCACCGATTGTCGTATTAGGTTTCTGCCGCTGCATCAAATCCATTTTCAAATGCTCCATTTCTGCCCCGACAAGGCGCACATCTCCCCCATTGCTAACCCCATATGTCACAAATATCGGAGAATTATTGCCCGGTCCAAAAGGCTGGAAACGGCTCAAAGTCGCCCTAAACTGAGGAGTAATATCACTGAACAACAACTCAGAATCTATATCTACCTGAGGTATCAACATATCAGGGTCAATATTCTCTTCTACATATTTATTAAAACGCTCAGTAAACTTCTCTACAT
>CASFSC010000166.1 GCA_949296995.1 uncultured Alistipes sp.
AGGCTTATGTCTCAGGCTCTCAGAAAACTGACGGCAAGTATCAGCAAAACAGGAACCGTCTGTATCTTTATCAACCAACTCAGGGACAAGATAGGAATAGCTTATGGTAACCCGGAAACAACTACCGGGGGTAATGCACTGAAATTTTATGCTAGTGTCCGTATAGATATCCGCAAAGCCTCAGTAATAAAAGACGGAGAAGAACAATTAGGTGCACGTGCCAAAGTCAAAATAGTAAAAAACAAACTTGCACCCCCATTCCGTAAAGCCGAATTCGATATTATGTATGGCGAAGGCATATCAAAAACAGGAGAAATTGTCGATCTCGGCGTAGATTTTGGAATTATCAAGAAAAGCGGTTCATGGTTCTCATATGGAGATAAAAAATTAGGCCAGGGAAGAGATGCCGTAAAAGAACTGCTCCTGAATAACCAGGAACTGATGAATGAAATAGAAGCCAAAGTGAGGGAGGCAATGGCTGCCGCTTAAAACTTAGACATGGAATATTCTGCCGAAGACGAACGCATTATAGGCGAACAGTTTGACAAACTCATGGATAGTTGCAAAAAAATATGCAAAGATCCTGGAGATTTGGAACTTATAAAAAAAGCTTTTTTTGTGGCAAAAGAAGCTCATAAGGGTGTGCGCCGTCGTTCTGGTGAAGCATACATACTGCATCCGTTGGCTGTAGCACAAATAGTCGTGGATGAGATAGGACTCGGAGCTAAATCTGTAATCGCCTCTCTTCTTCATGACGTAGTCGAAGATACCGACTATACGGTACAGGACATCGAAAACATGTTCGGACACAAAATTGCAACAATGGTCGACGGTCTGACAAAAATGTCCGGAGTTTTTCAAACAAGTGCCTCGGCACAAGCTGAAAATTTCCGTAAAGTTTTGCTTACATTGTCCGACGACGTAAGGGTAATCCTCATTAAAATTGCAGACAGATTGCACAATATGCGGACATTAGGCTCTATGCCACCGCAAAAACAGATGAAGATAATCAGTGAAACTATATATCTGTTTGCACCATTGGCTCATCGTCTCGGATTATATGCCATAAAAAGCGAACTGGAAGACTTGAGTCTAAAATACAGATTTCCCGAAGAATACAAACAGATAGAGGCTAAAATAAACGAAACCGAAGCCGATCGTACTAAATTCATCGAGAAATTTAATGCCCCTATAATAGAAAAACTTAAAGAAAACGATATCGATTTTGAAATATCAGGCAGAGTCAAATCGGTCTATTCGATATGGTCGAAAATGCAACGTAAACATATTCCTTTCGAAGAAATTTACGACCTTTTCGCCATACGCATAGTTTTCAAACCATCTCCGCTTATTCCGGAAAAATCGCAATGCTGGCATATATATTCACTCGTTACGGACATATATAAGCCTAAACCTGACCGTATACGCGACTGGGTAAACATTCCAAAAGCAAACGGTTACGAAGCATTGCATTCCACCGTAATGGGTCCTGACGGAGTCTGGGCTGAAGTACAGATACGTTCTACACGTATGGAAGAGATTGCCGAACGTGGATTCGCTGCACACTGGAAATATAAATCGCAAGACATTTCAAACGATGACGGAGAGTTCGACAGATGGATGAGACAAATACGGCAAGCACTCAATAGTCCTACTGAAGATGCGGTTGAATTTTTGGACAATTTCAAATTAAGCCTGTATACATCTGAAATAGTAGTATTTACTCCGAAAGGGGAGTCTCGGACATTACCGCAAGGTGCCACGGCATTGGATTTTGCCTATGACATTCACTCCCGCATCGGAAACAGTGCGATAGGGGCCAAAATAAACCATAAAATAGAGTCTATTTTCACACCCATAAGCAGTGGCGACCAAATAGAGATAATAACATCAGAAAATGTAACTCCCAAAGCGGACTGGCTGGAACATGTATCAACAACAAAAGCCAAACAG
>CASFSC010000167.1 GCA_949296995.1 uncultured Alistipes sp.
AATGTCGGGGTCGATACCCTGTATGGCTCGTACTTCGCAAGTGTTTTGCGCGGTGATGGCAGTGATGGCCGATGTGCCGAACACACCAATGGCCGACATGGCTTTCAGGTCGGCTTGTATTCCGGCACCTCCGCTGCTGTCTGATCCTGCTATGGTCAATACGACGGGATAAGTTTTCATACGGTTTGTTTTGTAGGGGGTTGCACGTAAAAACCGTATCGAAACAGATAGGACTATGAACAATTCCTGCGCCGGCATTATCCGTATCAGGTTCATAGGGTATGATCTCAGCCGTTTTTAGGCACCCCTTTGTTACAACAACAAAGGTATGTATTATTTTCTTATCGGGGGTAATACCCGATAGTTTTAATAAAAATTAAAAGTTTCGATGTGGAGTATAATAATGGTGTTTTTCATTGGGAGAATGATGAATTTGTGTTGCAGACTCTTCGGACTGTTATATTTAATCGGTACATTTGCTTGCTCATATAATAGATATAAAAATTAGAGTGTTTATGATAAACGTATTCTTTTTATTGATAGGGTTGGCCTTAATTTTGGCAGGAGCCAATTTTTTGACGGACGGGGCTGCTGCACTGGCTAAGCGTTTCAATATTTCGTCGCTGGTGATAGGCCTCACGATTGTAGCATTCGGTACGTCGGCTCCAGAGTTGACAGTCAGCGTGGTATCTGCTCTTAATGGTAGTGCCGAACTGGCTATCGGTAATGTGGTGGGTAGTAATATTTTCAATATTTTGATGATTGTGGGTGTAACGGCAGCGGTAGCTCCCATTAGGATTACACGGGGAACATTGACCAAAGAGATACCGCTGGCAATACTCTCGTCGGTGGTTTTGCTCATTTGTGCCAATGATCGCTTTTTGGGAACCGGTACCGAGAATGTCATCAATCGAGCCGATGGGTTACTTATGTTATGTTTCTTTTTGATTTTCCTCGGTTATACGTTTGCTATTGCACACAATCACAGCAATGAGGAGTCGGCCGAAATCAAGTCGTTACCCGTGTGGCGTTGTATTCTTTATATTGTGGGAGGGCTTGTGGCTTTGATTTTCGGAGGTCGGCTGTTTGTCGATGGGTCGAGCGAAATTGCTCGTTCGCTGGGTGTGAGCGAGTCGATTATTGGTTTGACGTTGGTTGCTATGGGGACTTCGTTGCCCGAATTGGCCACTTCGGTAGTTGCCGCATTGAAGAAAAATCCTGAGATTGCTGTGGGCAATGTGATAGGTTCCAATCTGTTCAATGCCTTTTTTGTGTTGGGAACTAGCGCTGCTATCTCGCCATTGTCTTTGGGAGGAATCACAAATTTCGATTTATTCTATTTATTGGGCGCTTCCCTGTTGATGTTCTTTGTGGGTAAATATCATAAAGTACGTATGATTACTCGTGCCGAGGGGATTGTAATGGCTCTTTGTTATGTTGCCTATACGGCCTATCTTATCTATCAATTGTAACACGATTTTATAAATAGGTTGCCGGGTTATTTATTCTTGGCAATTTTCTTTTGATTCGATAGATGAGAGCTCTTTTTCGGTGTGGCATCCTAAAAAGTGAAATTCCGAAACCGCTTTTTCTTTGGGAAAACAAAAGTAGGTGAGTTCTCCTTGAGAACATACTTGATGATTATGGATAATTTGGGCCGAAATAAACGCAAAGTTGTGTTTTGTCTCTTTAATATGGGCTCGCACTTCTATTGTAGTGGCATTATCGGTGGTGATAGATTTTTTGAATTTGACTTCCAATTGGGTGGTCATACCTGTTGTTTGTAATTTTCGGGCAACAAGCCAACCGGCAATCTCGTCCATCAAAATGGTTTGTATTCCGCCATGTAAAGTGTGTAACCATCCTTGATAATTATCCGAAGGATTCCAAAAGGAGACAAGGTCATCGCCGTCTTCATAAAATTCCATTTTAAGTCCACATGGATTGTTGGGTGCGCAACCAAAACAGTTATATCCATCTTTTTCGAGTCTAACCCACGGATTTATAATTTTCTCCATAATAATCGGCGTTTACAACACTAAATTTTATGATTCAAAGATAGTAGTTTATTTTTCGTTTGACCGATAAAATTTTGTTAATAAATAGCCTGACTTTTTATATCGGAATAAAATATAAAAAAGGTTTTTTATTAAAAATTAATAAATTGGGAATGAGAATTCTATATTTGGAAGTCGAATTTTAAATTGAGTTGATAAGTATCTCAATGTTATGGGTTTACTTTTTTTTCTTTGCAAAAGGACGTTTTTTTATGAGACTTTTGTTTTGTTATTTAAGAAATGTCCCTAACTTTGCAAAAAATGTAAAAAATAGGATATACAAGTGTAATAGTTATCTATATCAAAATTGTATTATCGTATTTTTTAGGAAAAACAGCTCTTTTGCAAATGAGAGTTTTCCCCTTGAAAATCAAGGTGGTATTTGTTGATGGGAGTTGTATGTATTCACCAAAAGATCAATTTCTGTCTCCTGAGATAGGGGCGGGAGATGAGTTTGGATATATTAGATCAATTAGAAAATCGGGAAAGGTAGAGCCTTTTTCGGTGTCCCCAAAGAATATAATAACTACAATCGATTTAACTCAAATATAAATAATTGAGTTAAAATTAAAAATCGCTTTAATTGGGTCATAAAATGAAAAAAATAAAGTATAACGTTATTCAAACGTTACATAAATCTAATATTATATGAGTTATATTTGGGTATTGTTATTGGCATTTTTCATAAGTTTGGGCTTCTCAATTTTTCTTATACCGAGGATACTGTTGATATCATTTA
>CASFSC010000168.1 GCA_949296995.1 uncultured Alistipes sp.
CGAAAAGATTTTTATACGACGATTTTGTAACTGTCAAAAGAGGAGATTCGGTATCCGGTGTCCATCCCGGATAACCGTCCGAATGGCTCACCTGAGCTCCGGCAAGGGTATATACAGACTCTACCGAGAGTGCAGCCGCATCCCTGCGACTTTCGACCGATGAACGTTGAGATGAAACTATTTCGACACAATTATTATCTTTAAATTTGACCGATGCGAGATTGGATGATGTTTCGACCAATCCTTCTATACGGGTACTCATTGCCAAAACACCATTGGGAGTTCCACAAATTGCTTTTATAAGAGAATCCGAAGCGTTTTTATCCATAACCGACTCCGGCGAAGGCATTTCCGAAAGCGAGATATCAAGATAACGTTCCACATCTTCAAATTCTTTCATAATATCTTCCTTAAAATAGTCGAACAGTTCGATCATATCGACAATATGCTTTACCGGAACACCGAATACGGCAAACGCTTCTCTTGGAATGGCATTGCGCAAATTACCTCCGTCGAAATAGGCAAGTCTCACATCAAATTCCTTTAAAGCCTGCCGCAGAAAACGGGCCAGAATTTTATTCGAATTTCCTAATCCACGTCCTATATCTTCACCGGAATGTCCACCGTTAAGCCCATTGATATCCACTCGATAAAATTGATAATTTTTAGGCACAGCCTCTTCCTTATATTTCAAAGTAGCAACCGTATCTATTCCGCCGGCACATCCAATAAATATCTCACCTTCATCTTCCGAATCGAGATTAATAAGATATTTTCCTGTAAGCATATCTTCGCCGAGATCCAAAGCCCCTGTGAGCCCGGTCTCTTCATCAACCGTAAACAGACACTCCAAATCTCCATGTTTAATATCATCCGAAGCAAGTACAGCCAACTCGGCAGCCATACCAATTCCGCAATCTGCGCCTAAAGTCGTTCCACGTGCACAGACCCAATCGCCATTCACATATCCCTGAATAGGATCTGTTTCAAAGTTAAAATTCACATTGCTGTTTTTTTCAGCAACCATATCCACATGACTTTGCAATATCAGAACGGGCCAATCTTCACATCCCGGGACAGCTTTTTTCAGTATGACTATATTTCCAATCCTGTCTTTACGATATTCCAGAGAGTGTTCTTTTGCAAAATTTTCCAAATATTCCACAATTCGAGCTTCATGTTTGGAAGGTCTCGGAATCTGTGTGATTTCATAAAAATAGTTCCATACGATGGAAGGATTCAGATTTTGTATTTCAGACATTTTTTCATACTTTAGACACTCGTAAAATTAATAAATTATTTCAGAGTGACAAATTTCAGAATCGGGAACGGCTATGATGTTCACGCATTGGCGGAAGGGCTTGATCTCTGGCTCGGGGGAATAAAAATAAAACATGAAAAAGGATGTGTGGCTCATTCCGACGGCGATGTCATAATACATGCCTTATGTGACGCATTGTTAGGTGCTGCCGCACTTGGTGACATAGGTCTCCATTTTCCCGACACATCGGACGAATTTAAGGATATTGACAGTAAAATACTATTGAAAAAAACTGTCGAAATAATTGCATCTCAAGGATACAAAATAGGCAATGTCGACTGCACTTTATGCATGCAACGGCCCAAAGTACGCCCGTATATAGACCAAATGCGAGCGACCTTATCCGAAGTAATGGGTATTGATATTCAAAGTGTTTCAATCAAAGCTACTACGACAGAAAAGCTCGGATTCACAGGACGTGAAGAAGGGGTTGCGGCTTATGCCACAGTATTGATATATAAAGACTAAATCTATACTCACAATGAAAAAAACTTTTTTACTTGCTCTGACAATGGTATGCTTGATGCTTACCGCATCGGCACAGAAAAAACCGTTCTTTTTCGTACAAATATCCGATCCTCAGTTCGGAATGTTCGACGAAAACAAAAGTTTCACCAAGGAAACTGCTAATATGGAACAAACAATCGAAGCCATAAACAGACTAAAACCTGCCTTTGTAGTCATCACGGGAGATATGGTGCATAATGGAGAAAGCAGTGAACAGATTGCAGAGATGAAACGTTGTCTTACTCTTTTCGACAAAAAAATTCCAGTGTATCTTGTCCCGGGCAATCATGATGTAGGAGCACAGGCATCTCCTGAAAGAGTATCCAAATTTATTGCAGATTACGGAGCAGACAGATTTGCCTTTGGATACAAAAACTGTTATGTAATAGGTATTAATACTGAAATCATCTCGTCCAAACAACCTGAAGCGGAACAAGAACAATACCTATGGTTACTCAAAGAGCTTAAAAAAGCGCAAAAATACAAATATCGCATAGTCGTTGGACATCGTCCTCTGTTTATCGACAAACCCGATGAAGCAGACAAATACGATAATGTACCTTTAGAATATAGAGGGAAATATTTCGATCTTTATAAAAGTGCAGGAGTTACCATGTTGTTATGGGGACATCTGCACGCCAATCGCAAAGGGGTTTATGACGGAATAATTCAGATAATTTCCACAGCCGTAGGCAAACCTCTTGGCAGCAAACCTGTTTCGGGTATGCAAATAGTAAAAGTTTACCCTGACCATATAGATGCAGAGTTTCATGAATTGGGTAAATATCCGGACAAAGTAACATTTTAACCGAACCGAACTCTGGATTTACCTACTAACTCTCTCTCCAATGAAAAACCTAATAACAACTACAAACCATAAACGATGAAAAAAACTAAATTTTTACTGTCTGTTGCAATAATAATGACAGGATTCATTTTGACACCTTTCCTGTCCACAGCACAAACAGATATAAAAAAATTTGTTCATCCCGGGATTGACCAGACACGTGCCGACATGGATTTCATGAAAAAGCAGGTACTTGCGGGAGAACAACCATGGAAAGACGCTTTTGATAAACTGAAAAAAGAGACGCCTCTCGATTTCGTGGCAAAAATAGAACCACACATTATCCAAGGGTCTTACGGCAGTGGTGACGTAGGCGGCAAAGACATGTCACGCAGCGGTGAGATGGCATATAATTGCGCACTTATCTGGTATATTACAGGAGATAAGGCCTATGCCGATAAAGCGATAGAAATAATGAACGCATGGTCCGACGGGATATGGGATTTCGACGAAAACAATGCAAAATTGCTTGTAGCCCTTTCGGGACAGGTATATTGCAATGCTGCCGAAATCATCCGTTACACTGATGCCGGGTGGAAACAGGAAGACATCAAAAGATTCGAAAACATGCTCACATCGGTATTCTATCCTACAATACGTTTCTATTTCCCTGATGCAAACGGCAACTGGGACGGCGCGATAGCTCGTACGATAATGGCCATAGCCGTATTTACTGATAATGTCGACATGTTTAACAATGCAGTTAACCATTATCTGTATGCAAACTATAACGGCAGTATCTTAAAATATGTGTATCAAAGCGGCCAATGCCAGGAAACCACACGTGATCAAAACCATGTTCAAATGGGTTTGCGCGAATTTGCAGGAGCAGCACGTATTGCATACACACAAGGAGTAGACCTGTTCTCGGTTGCAGACAATCGTCTTGCATTAGGATTCGAATGGACAGCAAGTTACATGATGGGAGAAGATCCTTTCAGCTATGGCAAAAAATCTGAATTGGCGAAAAAACTTACCGATGACTACGAATTCGTTTATCGTCATTACACAGCCCAAGGTCTCGATATGAAATGGACAAAGATGGCTGCCGATGCTGTTCGTTCCCAAAGCAGTCGCAATGCTCTTACTGCATGGAGAGCTCCCGGAACGGTAAAAGTAATTTCAAAAGGCGAACCTAAAGCGACACAAATAGGTTATCCAGCAGGAGCACTCGACAAAGCAACAGCTCAAGCGCCAGCAGGCTCAATAACCGTACAACCCGGACAATCAATACAGGAAGCACTCGATAAAACAGCGGGGACAGGCCGTTGGGTAATCCTTGCGAAAGGGGTTCACACCCTCGACAAATCATTGGTTATACCCAGCGGTGTAACACTTGCGGGAGAAGGACGTGAAAGCATAATCCACAATGGTGGAGGCAAAGTAGTCCGTATGCTTGTCAACACGGACTATAACCTGCATGATGTAACTATTCGCGACCTGCTTATCGAAGGTTCCAAAAATACCGTACAACTGGCAACAGACCCCAATAGTGACCGTATGCAGCGTTATTATAAAAACGTCCCGCGCAGTACTGGCATCATCTTCCTAGCAAAAGCCGACGGACAGATGCAAAACATCAACCTCATAAATCTGACCGTACAAAACTCTTCGCTCAATGGTGTATATATAAGCGGTGCAGGCAATGTAACAATCAGCGGTTGTGATTTTACAGACAATGGTTCAGGTCTTGTTCCCGGTCCACGTCATCACCATAACATATTGCTTGCACATATAATAGGAGGCAAAATCACGGGAAGCCGCATTGTAGCATCTCCGATGGGTTGTGGTATCGCATTGGACAAGAGCAAAGATATATCTATTGACGATTGTGAAATCGCCCGTAACGATTGGTATGGGATAAAAATGATCGGTTCGGATAATATCGATATTTCCAACTGTCTTGTTGAAACCAACAGTGCAGGAGGTATACTTGCAGAATATCTCGGAGTAAACAACAGCAATATAACAGTAAACAACAACCTAATACAGTTCAATAACGGATTTGGCATAGAATCTTATGCATCGTCCAATATGAAATCATCGGGCAATAAACTTATCGGCAACGGAGGATTCAGCACGTCTACCGTTCAGGAAAACATTTTGCCCGACAAAAAAGTTTTAATGAAATAGACAAACAATAAAAACAACAAAATATAAAAAAATGAGACTTAGAATTTTCGCCGCATTGTTTTTGGCTCTGCTTTTAAGCACAAATGCGAATGCAAAAATTGAAGCATTGACGCTAAGAAGCAATGCCATGAACAAAGACATCAAAGTGCACATTGCACTCCCGGATGATTATGATGTATCGGGGGCAAAAAAATATCCTGTTATCTATATGCTTCATGGTTACGGTGGCAACAGCGCCGGATGGATGGACCTTGTAAAAAATATCAATGAAGTTGTCACTCGCGATCAGATAATCATAGTTTCACCGTCAGCTGAAAACAGTTGGTACTGGGACAGCCCGATAGATCCTAACAGCAAATACGAAACCTTTACATCGCAGGAATTAATAAAATTCATCGATGACAATTATCAAACAATCAAAAATCGCACGGGACGCGCCATTACGGGTCTCAGCATGGGAGGCCATGGAGCCATGTTCCTTGCCATGACACACAAGGATACTTTCGGAGCAGCAGGAAGTACCAGTGGAGGCGTCGATATACGTCCTTTCCCGAATAATTGGGAACTATACAAACTGTTAGGCGATATAAATACGCCTGAAGGCAAAAAAAACTGGGATGAATATACTGTTATGACTAAAGCCGACAATCTTAAAAACGGTGAATTGGCCATAATTTTCGATTGCGGATACGACGATTTCTTCTTCGAAGTGAATAACGCATTACATGCCAAACTTTTGGAAAAGAAGATAGATCATGATTACATCGTACGCCCGGGAGAACATAATGGCGACTATTGGAGCAATTCGATAGATTATCAGATACTGTTCTTTAAAAAATATTTCGACAAACAAAACAAAGCAAAATAATTATCAAAAACAGGCGAAGGCTGTCTGACAACTATTTCTGTATAGAAATCACCCCTGCCGGAGATTATTCCGACAGGGGTGAGATTTTTTAAATCAGAGTTGTCAGCCAGCCTTCGTCTATCCATACGCTCCAACTTTAACGCGGCATATAATTATATTTCATATAATCAATCATGTCAAAATTCTTTTCAGCGACAGGTTTTTCCGCTTCCTCCAAAACAGTATGCAACATCCACTGTTTTCTGACCTTTACAAAATAAAGAATAAAAGATTCTATCTCATCCAGATTATGAGTCATAGGACTACCGGCAATTTCATGTCCGAAATTTTTCACATCATAAAAATAATAGGGGAACTGATTTTCATGAAACTGTTTTGCAATGTATGCCGAGCCATAAAATCCGTAACCGGCACCCCAGGCCTTACCGTATGGTACATTCTGGTCACCGTCACCGTGAAACATCATTATGGGAGCAGGCTTTTCTTTCCATTCCAAATCATTACCTTCAGCAAGAATTGCTCCAGCAAAAGAGATAATTCCACCATAGTTAAATCCTTTAGGCAAACGTTCTGCCAAATGAGATTTATTGCTGATAGCATATCCAGCCTGCAAGACAGTTACGGCCCCTGCACTTGAACCATTGGCAATTATATACTCTGGATGGACATGCCACTGGTCGGCATGTTTTATAATAAAATTGGTTGCATCAAACAGATCTTCAACAGCGATAGAAATTGCACTGTCAAGACGTTCGAGAACATAAAGAGAATCGCCTTCCTGTACATATCCAACGTCTTTCATTCCCAAACGATAATCAATTCCGACAACGACATAACCTTTCTTAGCTAACTGTTGCATATATTGGGCATTATACTCTGAGTCACGTTCCCCTCCAACAAATCCTCCTCCGAACAAAAATATCACACATACGGTAGGTTTACTAACCGTATCGGAGACATATTTATCCAGATAGAGGCTGTCTGTACCTTTAACAGCATACAAAAAAGTATCTTTATGTATTTCGTTTTGGCCATAAACAGCTGAATTAAATATAAAGCAACCCATGAATAAAAACAGGATAAAAATCAGCTGTAATTTTTTATTTCTCATAACATTACAATATTAAATAATTATATATGTATTAAAGATAGCAATAATACGTTTAACCTGATAGTCATAAAGATAATTATTATTCAATTATCCATTTAATAAGAAATGTCCGGATTTTTGAATCCGGACATTTCTCATCATAAATAATTATGATCTATTATTGCAATTCGTAATGGTATCCGACATAATTATCTCCGGACAAGGATATTGCATATAAATTTTTCCCTTGCTGATCTATGCAAAAAACATATGCATCCCTATCAAGTACCAATTTTCGGATAGGATTGCCATCCCAATCCATAATATATATTTCATTGTACAAATAATACTTATCAGGATGACTCTCTTTTGTTCGACCGCTAAATAAAGCATATATATACTTGTCTGTAGTCTTCATTAAACTGAATCCATTAGGAGTATTTACGTCATAGGAAACAGCCATAATTCCATCAGAAGATCTGTCTGTATACTTAGGAAGATAATTATATTTGGTTATTATATTGCCTACTTTATTATCATCAATATTCCCAATAACCATAAGATCACTGGAAAAAGAGGCATAAACAAACTTATTTTTTGAAGGAGAAAGTCTCAAATCACCTTGATAAGCCATCATCTTACTTGGAGAAAGAGGCAAATCATCAGGGAAATCATAAAAAGAAACTACACTATCTTCAGTAGAATGAATAGCAAACATTTTAGAATTAGCGTCAGACCCTAAAGTCACAAACGAATTATCTTCATCTGCAATATATTGTGCTTTAAAGGCATAAGGAGGTATTTCCTTTTGTACTGATGGTTTAACATAACTTCTACTAATCAATGAATCCAAATCATAAATATTAAATTTATAGAAATCTCCATCAAAAACCTCCACTTTTCGATTTTCACCATCGACACGTATATGTTCCATAAAAAGAAGTTCAGCCGGACCTTTCCCTGTACGTCCGCTAACTGAAATCAGACGACCGGTATTAACATCAAATAATTTAATTTGTCCGTTTACATTTCGAGGATCACCAATAAACAACAATGAATCAAACAGTTCCGCATCTACAGGAAACATAATATCATCCTGTAACTCTATACTGTCAGAAAAGTTCAAATTCTCCGTTACCGGGAAAACATAACTATAATCAGACTGCACCTTTGAGCATCCATATAAACTCAAAGCCATTATCATCAGGATTATTCTAAAACATCTTGGAACATTCATAAAATCACAACTATTAAATTAAAACTATGATTCATACCTGCCTCGATAAACAGCTTCGCCTATTGGATTTCCTCTGTCATCTTTTACGATAATTCTGTAACATTCTTCTTTATAAAAAGTAACACAAGTTACTGTAACAGTTTCTCCTCTTGCAAGAACTTCCGTATTGGATAATAACAATACTGAAGATAAATTAATTTGGAATTATTAAACAAAGACAAATAATATTGCAACCGCAACACTATTACCGTCTCTGC